>CAYMCD010000010.1:0-23222 GCA_964388845.1 uncultured Verrucomicrobiota bacterium | reverse complement strand
AGCGCGGCGCGGGCCGAAAGCGGATCGCCGGGAAACCGCGCGGCGAGATCGTTGAGCGTGCGGTCCGCCGCCGCGAAATCGCGGGTGCGCGCCTGGACCTCGGCCAGCTGCAGGAGGACCTGCGGCGTCAACGCGCTCGCCGGGAAGGCCGCCATCGCGCGGCGGTAGGCCTCCTCGGCCAGTTTGTGCTGGCCGTTCGCGAAATAGGCGTCCGCGGTCTTGACCAGCGCCGTTTCGCGCAGGGTCCCGTCGGTCTGCAGCGGGGCGGCCTGCTCGAACGCCGCCGCGGCCTCCGCGAACCGGCCGAGATTCCACAGCGCCCAGCCGCGCCCGAGGCGGGCGCGCGCCTGCCCACCGGGTTCGGCGAACGAATCGAGATAGGCCTGGTAGGAATCGAGCGCCGCGCCGAAGCGCGCCCGATCGAGCAGGATGTCGGCGAGCGCCAGTTGCGCCCCGCCCGCGCCGGGATGGCTCGGTGCCGAGGCGACCGCCGTCTCGAGCAGGCCGATCGCCTGTTCCGCGTCCCCCATCCGGGCGAGCAGACGCGCGCGGGCGATCCGGTGCTCCAGCTTGAGGCCGGTGTCCTCCGCCTCCTTTTCGCCGCGGTCGAAGGCGTTGAGCGCGGCGGCGGTATTGGTTTGCGACACGGCGATGCCGGCCAGCGCCAGCCACGCCTCCGAGCGGAGGTCGGCCGGCGCGGTCCCGGCGCGCTCCATCGCGATCGCATCCAGCAGCCCCATCGCCTCTTCCTGTTCCCCGCGTTCCACCAGCAGGCGGCCCAGCCACAGCCGCGCCTGCTGCGCCGCGGGGTGCCCGGCATGCTGCGCGATGATCTGACGCAGCAGCGCCTCGGCGTCCGCCGGGCGGTTCTCCTCGATCAGGAGCCCGGCCCAATCCAGCAGGTTGTCCGGCGCCTCGGGCGACTGCGGGTGGCGCTCCTGGAAGGTGGCGAGGCTGCGGAGGGCGGCCTCCCGGTCGCCCATCCGGATCAGCGCGTGCGCGCGGAGTCGGGCCGCCTGCGCCGCCAGCGGCTCCTCCTTGTACTCGCGCTCGAAGCGGTGCAGCGCCTGGGTGACGGCCGCGTACTCGCCGAGCTCGAACTGCGCGCGCGCCGTCCAGAACACGAACGCCCCCTCAACGCCGTCCCGCGAGGCCCACGCGCGGCGCTCCTGCAGCAGCGCCGCCGCCTCGGCATACTTGCCCATCGCGAACAGCGCCTGCGCCGCGCACACCGTGCCCTGCGCCTTGGAACTCTTGAAGAAGGCCTTCTGGACAAAGGCCTCGAATTTCTGGCGCGCCAGGTCGTGGAATCCGTCGCGCAGCGCGGCCTGGCCGGCGGTCCAGTCCGGATCGCGCTCGAAGCGGGCCGGGGTCTCGGCGCGCCCCGCCGCGGCGGCCAGCAGCAGCGCCGCGGCGGCGGCGCGCCCCCCGTTTCCAACGCCTGGAAAAACGGTTCCCAACAGTTCCAACGCCTGGAAATATTTTATGCGGGCCCTTCCCATCATTGTAAAATCTCACCGCGCGCGCAGCACGTCCGCGAGGTAGCGGCCGGTGTGCGACCCGGGCGTCCGCGCGACCTCCTCGGGCGTGCCGCTCGCGATCAGCCGCCCCCCACCCTCGCCCCCTTCCGGACCGAGATCAAGGATGTAATCCGCCGTCTTGACCACATCGAGGTTGTGCTCGATGACCACCAGCGTGTTGCCCGCGTCGCGCAGGCGCTGGAAGACGTGGATCAGCCGGTGCACGTCGGCGAAGTGCAGGCCGGTGGTCGGCTCGTCCAGCAGGTACAGCGTGCGGCCGGTGTCCTTCTTGCTCAGCTCGGCGGACAGCTTGACGCGCTGCGCCTCGCCGCCGGACAACGTCGTGGCGGGCTGGCCGACCTGCAGGTAGCCCAGCCCCACCTCGGACATCGTGCGCAGGCGGCGCGCAATGGCGGGGATGTTCTTGAAGAACTCGACGGCCTCGTCAATGGTCATCTCCAGCACGTCGGCGATGCTTTTGCCGTTGTACTTCACCTCGAGCGTTTCCCCGTTGTAGCGCCGGCCGCCGCATTGTTCGCAGGTGACGTGCACGTCGGGCAGGAAATGCATTTCGATCTTCAGGATGCCGTCGCCCTTGCACGCCTCGCAGCGCCCGCCCTTGACGTTGAAGCTGAACCGGCCCTTGCCGAAACCGCGGACCTTCGCGCCCGGCAGCAGCGCGAACAGGTCGCGGATCGGGTTGAACGCGCCGGTGTAGGTCGCCGGGTTGCTGCGCGGCGTGCGGCCGATCGGCGACTGGTCTATCACGATCACCTTGTCGAGCTGGTCGAGGCCCTTGATCGCCTTGTGCGCGCCGGGCCGCTCGCGCCCGCCGTGGAAATGGCGGAACAGCGCGCGGCGCAGGATGTCGTCCACCAGCGTGGACTTGCCGCTGCCGGAAACGCCGGTCACGCAGACCATGCAGCCGAGCGGGATCTTCACCTCGATGTTCTTCAGGTTGTTCTCCCGCGCGCCCTGCACGACGAGCCAGCCGTTGCGGGCCGGCGCGCGCGCGGCGGGCACCTCCACCGCGACGTGGCTGTTCAGGTAGCGCGCGGTCAGCGACGCGTCGCACCGGAGCAGATCCGGCACGCGCCCCTGGAACACGACGTGGCCGCCGTTCCGGCCCGCGCCGGGACCGAGGTCAATGACGTAGTCCGCCTCGCGGATGGTCTGTTCGTCGTGTTCGACGACGATGACGGTGTTGCCGAGGTCGCGCAGCCCCTTCAGCGTATGGATCAGCTTCTCATTGTCGCGCTGGTGGAGCCCGATGCTGGGCTCGTCTAGCACGTAGAGCACGCCGACAAGGCCCGCGCCGATCTGCGTGGCGAGCCGGATGCGCTGCGCCTCGCCGCCCGAGAGCGTCCCGCTCTCGCGGTCGAGCGTGAGGTAGTCGAGCCCGACGTCCATCATGAACTGGAGCCGCTGCCGGATCTCCTTGATGACCTCCTTCGCGATCATCCGCTCCTGGCCGGAGAGCTGCAGGCCGTCGAAGAATTCCGCCGCGCGGCGGATCGAGAGCCGGGTGACCGCGAGGATGGATTGCCCGCCGACCTTGCAGGCCAGCGACTCGGGGCGCAGGCGCGCGCCGGCGCAGCCGGCGCAGGGCTGACGGCTCATGAAACCGGTCAGCTTCTGCCGCATGTATTCGCTGTCGGTCTCCTCGTAGCGCCGCTTGAGGTTGGGGATCACGCCCTCGAACGGTTTGCGGTACTTGTGCCAGGCGCCGCCGCGCCAGAACCCGAACTCCATCTCCTCGTCGCCGGACCCGTTCAGCAGGACCTCGCGCGCGGGTTTCGGCAGGTCTTGGTACGGCGTCTCGACCGCGATCCCGAGGTGCTTGGCCACCGCGCGGATGAGGCCCTTGTAGTAGATGGCGGACCGGCGGCCGCCGCCCTTCCAGGCGCGGATCGCCCCGCCCTCCAGCGAGAGCGACGGGTCGGGCACGATCAGGTCCTCGTCGAACACCATCATCGTGCCGAGCCCGTGGCAGGTCGGGCAGGCGCCGTAGGGGCTGTTGAAGGAGAAGTGGCGCGGCGTCAGGGTATCGAAGCTCAACCCGCAGGACAGGCAGGCGTTCTTCTCGGAGTAGAGCGTCTCCTTCCATTCGGAGCCGCCGGACTGCGCCAGCGCGACGAGCGAGCCGCCGCCCTGCCGGAGCGCGGTTTCGACCGAGTCCGTCAGCCGGGCGCGGATCTTATCGCCCAACACCAGCCGGTCCACGACGACGTCAATCGAGTGGGCCTTCTTCTTGTCGAGGCGCGGGACCTGGTCGAGGTCCACGATCGCGCCGTCAATCCGGGCCCGGACGAAACCCGACGTGCGCAACTCGTCGAGCAATTCCAGGTGTTCGCCCTTGCGGCCCTGCGCCTTCGGCGCGAGCAGGACGATCTTGGTCTGGTCCGGGTGCCGGAGCAGTTGCCCGACGATCTGCTCGGCGTTCTGCTGCGTGATCGGCCGGTCGCATTTCGGGCAGTGCGGCTTGCCGATGTTCGCGTAGAGCAGGCGCAGGTAGTCGTGGATTTCGGTGGTCGTCGCGACGATCGAACGCGGGTTCGACCCGGCGGTGCGCTGCTCGATCGAGATGGCGGGGGAGAGGCCCTCGATGTGGTCCACGTCCGGCTTCTGCATCTGTTCGAGGAACTGGCGCGCGTAGGCGGACAGCGACTCGACGTATTTGCGCTGGCCCTCGGCATAGAGCGTGTCGAACGCGAGCGACGACTTGCCCGACCCGCTCAACCCCGTGATCACCGTCAGCGTATCGCGCGGAATGCGCACGGTGACGTTCTTCAGGTTGTGTTCGCGCGCCCCGGCTACGAGGATTTCATTGAGACTCATGGGGGGTATCCGGAATGAGGGGATGACTGGAACACGGCAATATAGCACATTCGGACGGAGCCGCGCCACCCCGCGCGGCGCGCCATTCGCGGGAACTCGCGTCAATTCGCGGCAAAGACTTCAACCGCGGCGGCTGAAGTCCCGGCGACCCCGCCGGCGCTGCGGCTACCAGCGCTGGCGGTCGGTGAGGAAGAGCTGGTCAAGGTTGCTGAGCGGGAAGCCCTGCGTCAGCGGGAAGTCGGACGGGATGCGGCCCTCGAGCAGGGGGTACCAGGTCCGGTACGGGCCGGTGACGAGCGTCCGGATGTATTCGCGGTCGCGCGTGATCGTGGTGAAGTAGAGCCCGTTGACGCGCCTCATGTAGTCGTTGATTTCGTAGAAGCCGTCGAGCGTGGAGGGCAGCAGCAGCGAGTTGCGGTTGCCGTACCAGGCGGTCGCCCACGGCATGTCGGTGCACATCAGCTCGTCGGGATTCAGCATCCGGCTCACGTGAACGATGTAGGGCGGGAAATACGGCGGGTACGGGACGCCGGCGCGGGGCGGCATCAGCGTCAGGAACAGCGGCAGCGCGCCGAGCCCGAGAAAGGCGCCGGTGATGCCCATGCGGAGCAGCGGGATGCGGAGCTGCATGCGGTCGAGCAGGATGTAGAAGAAGGCGACCGCGTAGAGCAGGACGAACGGGAGGAGCAGGTGCAGCAGCCGGTAGGCGGGCTGGCCGTAGAGCGCGGCGACCGGCAGCAGCAGCAGCGCGGCGGCGGCCACGCACCAGCGGAGCCGGCGCACGGGCTCGCGGGCGAACGAATAGAAATACGTCGTGAAGAAGAGACCGGTGATCAGTCCGTCGCCGAGCAGGCGGAGCTGGCTGTTGTAGAGGTCCGCCAGGCCGAGCATCAGCTTGGTGCGCAAACTGCCGAGCACCGCGCCGAACTTGATGTCCTGGGCGAGCGTCCGCTCGAACAGGTTGTCCGTCAGCGGATTCGCCCCGTTCAGGGCCAGGTACGGCGCCAGCCCGAACAGCCCGCCGCACACGCGGTAGTTCCGGACCAGCCACGGCGCGAACACCACGAGCACGACGGCCAGGAACAGCGGCACCGTGATCGCGGCGCGACGGCGGGCGGACAGGGCCAGCAGCAGCGCGACGGCGGGGACCGCGGCCAGCGCGCCGTATTGCGACAGCCCCGCGAGCCCCGCAAACAGCCCTGCCAGCGCGGTCGCAAGCAGCCAGGTCCACGCCGGGGCGTCCCCCGCCGCGCGCGGCCCCGCGATCAGCGCGCAGAACCACGCGGCGGTCATCCAGAAGGTTGCCATCGGCAGGGGCAGCCCGGAAACGCTCAAGCCCCAGACCGCGTCGCTGAGGAAGTAGAGCGTCAGCGAGAGCAGCGCGACGCGGGGATCAAAAAGTTTCCGCGCCATCAGGAAGATCAGCAGCCCGGTCCCGATGCTGAACAGGTGCCCGAGCGGGACCACCACCCATTGCTCGGGCGGAAAGGTCCGCGCGGGGCGCTCGGAGGAAAACGCGTCCTCGAACATCTTGAAGCCCGCGGCGAGCAGGGCCGGATGGAGGGGGGCGTTCACCAGGTCGGGATGCTCGCGGAGCAACGGGTCGCCGGATTTGGAATGTTCGATCAAATACCACATGCTCGCCGGACGGATGACCTGCGTGACGTACCGGCCCGTCTTCATCAGGTTGCGCCCGAGTTGGGCCACGTCCATCGCCTGCGCATCCTTCAGGCCGCGGAACTGCGTGGCGGTGTACAGGACGACGATGGACAGCAGCAGCATCAGGTAGAGCCCGAGCTTGATCAGCCGGAGGCCGATGCCGACGTCTACATTGTAGACGATGTCCTGGATCTTGGATTCAAACGGGCGGGCCATGGCAGGGCGGCATACTAGCCCGCGCGGCGCCTCACGCGCAACGCCGGAGATTGCAGGACATTCCCGGTTATCGTTTGCCCCACCGGCAACCAAATCGGTCTCGGAATCGGCCTCGGAAATGCGGGTGGCGCGGACCCCGCTCAGGCCTCGGGCGCGCCGCGCAGCCCGTAGGTGTTGAGCTTCCGGTGCAGGGTCCGGCGGCTGATGCCGAGGTCCGCCGCCGCCGCGGTGACGTTGCCGTCGTGCGTCTTGAGCGCCCGCGCGATCGTCTGCCGCTCGTTTGCCTCGAGCGACAGCGCCCCGCCGCGCGACGCGACGGGCGGCGCCCCCTCCCGCAGGTTCGGCGGCAGATCGCGGAGGGTGAGCCTATCGCCCCGGGCCAGCACCACCATGCGCTCCACCGCGTTGCGCAGTTCGCGCACGTTGCCCGGCCACGTATGCGCCGCGAGGGCCTGCAGGGCGTCCGGCGTGATCCCGTCCAACGCCTTCGCGTTTTCGCCCGCGAACGCCCGGATGAAGTGCTGGACCAGCAGCGGCAGATCGCCCGGCCGCTCGCGAAGCGGCGGCAGCGTCACGGCGATCACGTCGAGCCGGTAGAACAAGTCCTCGCGGAACCGCCCCTCCTCGACCAGCTTCTTCAGGTTCCGGTTCGTGGCGGCGACAAGGCGGACATCCACGTCAATCGTTTCCTGCCCCCCGACGCGCTCGAAGCGGCGCTCCTCGAGCACGCGGAGGATCTTCACCTGGAGCGCCGCGTCAATCTCCCCGATCTCGTCGAGGAACAGCGTGCCCCCGTCCGCCATCTCGAAGCGGCCCCGGCGCCGCTCGGCCGCGCCGGTGAACGCGCCCTTCTCGTGGCCGAACAGCTCGCTCTCCAGCAGCGTCGGCGACAGGGCCGCGCAGTGCACGGCGACGAAGGGCCCCTTGTTGCGCGGGCTCAACTGATGCAGCGCGTGCGCGACCAGCTCCTTGCCGGTCCCGCTCTCCCCCTGAATCAGCACGGTCGCCCGCGACGGGGCGACCTGGCGGACGGTGTCAAAGATCTCCTGCATCGCGGGCGACCGGCCGATGATGTGCTCCAGGCCGTATTTTGATTCCAGCTGTTCGCGCAGCGCGACGTTCTCCGCCTCGAGCGCGCGCGAGCGCAGCGCCCGTTTCAGCACCAGCTCGAGCCGGTCGAGGTCAATCGGCTTGGTCAGGAAATCGTAGGCGCCGCGCCGCATCGCCTCCACCGCCAGTTCGATGCTGCCGTAGGCGGTCAGCATGATGCAGAGCGGCTGCGGCGTGCGCGCCATCGCGCGCTGCAGCAGCGTCAGCCCGTCCATCCCGGGCATCCGGACATCGCTGATGACCACGTCCACCGACTGGGCGCCGAGCACCTCGAGCGCCTTCGCCCCATTTTCCGCGAGGAGCACCTCGTGGCCGACCCGAAGCGCCCGCGCCAGTCCCTCCCGCGAATTCTTCTCGTCGTCCACGATCAACACGGTGGGTTTCTTCACGTCGCCCCTCCCGCGGCGGTATCGCCGCCGCGCGCCCGCAGCAGGCGCGTGCGCCGCTCCTCGCGCGGCAGGTACAGCGTGAAGGTCGTGCCCGCGCCCGGCTCGCTGCGCACCTCAATCTCCCCGCCGTGGTCGCGGATGATCCGCTGCACGATCATCAGGCCGAGCCCGGTCCCCTCGCCCTTGGTCGTGAAATAGGGCTCGAAAATCGCCCCCAGGTCGTCCGGCGCGATTCCGGGTCCGGTGTCGGTGAAGGAGACGATCACGAAACGATCGTCGCTCGCCAACACGATGCGCAGCACGCCGCCGCGCTGCATCGCCTGGATCGCGTTGCGGATGATGTTGAAAAACGCCTGTTTGACCTGCCCGGCGTCCAGCAGCGCGGTCGGCAGGTCGTCCTGCGCCTCCACCTCGACAATGACATCGCGGTCCTCGATCTCGTGCCGCAGGAACGCCAGCGTCTGTTCGACGATCGCGCGCACCGACGCGCGCTCGAAGGCGGGCCGGCTCGGCCTCAACGCGCGCAGGAACTGCGTGATGATCTGGTCCAGGCGCGCCACCTCGCGGCGCGCCACATCCAGCAATTCCTTGGACGGCGCGCGCGCGGGTTCGGGAAGGCGGGTCAGCTCGCGGTCCAGCAACTGCAGGTGGATGGTGAGCGAATTGAGCGGGTTCCCGATCTCGTGCGCGACCCCCGCGGCCAGCAGCGTGATGGCCTGCAGCCGCTCTGATTCGATCGTCCGCGTCTCGCTCTCCCGCTCCCGGGTCACGTCGCGCAGGATCAGCACGGCGCCCTTCTCGCCCTCCTGGCCGGCGGGCAGCGGGACGATGTAGAAATCGAGGAACCGCCGCTCCGGATAGGCGATCTCGATTTCGCGGCTCACCACGCGCGACCACTCGTCCGCGTCGAGATCCAGCACCGACTGCCAATCAAACTCACGGAGATAACGCGCGATGGGCTGGCCCACCGCCTGGTCGGCCGCAAATCCAAGCAACTTTTCCGCCGCCCGATTCGCGTAGTTGATCCGCCCCCGCCCGTCCAGGACCACAAGCCCCTCCTGGATCGCGTGGAAAATCGTCTCCAGCGAGCCCTTTTCCTTCGCCAGCCGAAGGAATTGCGTCTGAAGGCTTCCCGCGTCAAGCCGGTCCAGACGATCAATCAATTTATCCAGAAATCCCGTCTTCATATGCGACAAGTTGACGCAGATTAGCCGAGAGATATCACAATCCGCAAGGGACAACGTGTCAGGGCTTTTCCCGTTTGTTGTCCAACTCCGCCGGCTTTGCGCCGAAGCATTTCTCAAGAATCTTGTCCTGATCTCCGGGGAGCACACGCGCCCCCGCGTGTGGGGCGGGGCGCCCTCGCCCCGCCAAGTAGAACGATCCGCGATGTCAGGCGAGCGCGGCGCGGGCGGTTTCGACATCCAGCGCGATCTGGGCTTTGAGCGCGTCGAGCGAATCGAAGCGCCGTTCGTCGCGCAGTTTTTTCACGAACTGGACGTCCATTTCCTGGCCGTAGAGATCCCCGGCGGCGTCAATCAAGTGGACCTCGACGACGTCCGGCGGACCCTTCCGCGGGTCGGGGTGCGCGGCGAGGAAAGCGGCGGCCGGGTGGGTGCGTCCTTCGATCCGGGCGCGGCAGGCGTAGATGCCGGGCGGCGGGCGCACCTCGTTGTGGGGGTCCACATTCGCGGTGGGATAGCCGAGTTGGCGTCCGACCTTGGCGCCATGCACGACGGCGCCGCAGATGCTGAAGGGGCGGCCGAGCATGGCCTCGGCGTCGGCCAGGGCGCCCGCGCCGATGGCATGCCGGATGCGCGTGCTGGAGATCGGCGCGCCGCCCCAATCGAGCCCGTCCAGGGCGTGCACCTCGAACCCGTACTGTCCCCCCAGCGCGCGCAGCAGTTCCGTGGTGCCCCGCGCGAGGCGGCCGAAGGTCCAGTTCCGCCCCACGACAAACGCCCGCAGCGCGGGGACGGTTTCGCGGACGCGGGCGATATACGCCTCCGGTTCCTGCGCGGCGAACGCGGCGGTGAAGGGCAGCAGCGCGACCCCCTCCACGCCGAGTTCGCGGAGCAACTGGAGCCGGTGCGGGGTGGACGTGATGAGGGCCGGCGCCCTGTCCGGGCGCAGCAGCTTCTGCGGATGCGGGTCGAAGGTCAGGACCCAGGCCTGCCCGCCGGACCGTCGCGCGAGGGCCTGCGCGTGGCGGAGCACGGCCTGATGCCCGCGGTGCACGCCGTCGAATGCGCCGGCGGCAAAGATGATCGGGCACGGCGCGCCGGCGAGGTCTTCGAGCCGGGTGATCGTGCGCATCAGGCCCCCCGCAGGAGCGACAGGAGCGGTTGTACGCGGCGGGCCAGGCCGTCCCGATCCAGCGCCGCCAACGCCTCGAAGGGGATGGCGTCCCGGACATGCCAGTTGCCGGACTGGGTGCGGTGCAGCGTGTTCATGCAGGCCGAACAACCGAGCCCGGCGCCGATATCGTGGCACAGGGTTCGGACATAGGTGCCCTTCGAGCAGCGGACGCGAAATCGCGCGAGCGGCGGAGCGAAGTCCAGCAACGCGAACTCGTAGATGTGGAGCAGGCGCGGCTCCCGCGCGACTTCCCGCCCGTCGCGCGCCATCTTGTACAGCGCGACGCCGTCCTTCTTGATCGCCGAAACCATCGGCGGAACTTGCTCCACGTCGCCCACCCATTTGCGCATTTCCGCCTCGAGCCGCCCGCGGGTGATCGCGTCCACGGCGTGGCGCGAGACCACCTCGCCCTCCGCGTCGTGCGTGTCCGTTTCCACCCCGAGCAGCAACGAGCCCTCATAGGTCTTGTCGGCGCCCATCACGGACTGCGAGAGCTTGGTGGCGCGGCCCAGGAGGAGGACGAGCAGCCCGGTGGCCCCCGGATCGAGCGTGCCGCCGTGCCCGACCTTGGCGATCGCGAACAGCCGGCGGACGACATCCACGATGTCGTGTGAGGTGGGTCCGGCCGGTTTGTCCACCAGCAACACCCCGTCCAGTCCGCCGGCGGCGCGCGGGCCCGGACCGGTGTGGCGCGCGGCGCTCATGAGGAGGCGGGATCCGGCGCGCCGGGCTCGCCCCATTCGGGGTGTTCCGCCTCCATTTCAGCGAGGAGGGAGAGGACCTGGTCGCCTTTCGCGATGGAGTGGTCCAGCTCGATCAACAGCTGGGGCGTGTACTTCATCTTGATGTGGCGGTTGATCAGGTTCTGAATTTCCACGCGGTGCCGCCGGATGAGGTCCAGCGCGGCCTCCTGCTCGACCGGCGTCCCGCGCACGGAAACCAGGACCCGCGCATGGCGGAGGTCGGCGCTCGTGAGGACGCGCGTCACGGTGACGGTCGCGGCGTCGAAGCCCGGTTCGTTGACGAGGCGGAAGAGCTGCTCCGCCACCTCCTGGCGGAGCAACTGGTTGATGCGCGTCAGTCGCTGCGGCCGCATAAGTCGTTCTCCCGTTTTCCAGCGCGGGTCGGCTACAACTGCTGGGCGATTTTCTCGACTTCGTAGATCTCGATGATATCGCCCGACTCGAAATCCCCGAAATGATCGAGGCGCATGCCGCATTCCTGGCCCTCGCGGACCTCGGAGGCCTCGTTCTGGAACCGGCGCAGCGTGGAGACGCTGCCCTCGTACAGCACGTCCCCGCGCCGCTTGACGCGCGCCCGGCCCCGCGCGGAGACCCGGCCGTCGGTCACGATGCACCCGGCGACCTTGCCCTTCTTGCCGAGGTCGAAGAGCTGTTTGACCTGCGCGTGGCCCAGCACGGTCTCGCGCACAACGGGCTCGAGCAGGCCCTGCATCAACTCCTTCAACTCGTCGAGCATCTCGTAGATGATGCTGTAGAGCCGGATTTCGACGCCCTCGCGCTTCGCCGCGGCGGAGGTCTCCGGTTCCTTGCTGACGTGGAAACCGAGGATGATCGCCTTCGATGCGCTCGCGAGCAGCACGTCGTTCACATTGATGTTGCCGACGCCCGCCAGCACGATCTGGTGGTCCACCTTTTCGCTTTTGATGTTCCCGATGGCGTACTGCAGCGCCTCGAGCGAGCCCTGCGTGTCCACCTTGAGCACCATCGAGAGCGTCTTGCGGTTGGCGTCCGCGGTGGCCTGGAACAGATCCTCCAGCGAGGCGCGCTTCGGCGTCTGGCCGGCCATGGATTCCTCGCGCCGCGCGAACTGGCGCGCCCCGGATTCATCGCGCGCGATTTTCTCGTCCGCGGCCTTCGTAAATTCCGCGCCGGCCTCGGGCACGCCCGACAGACCGAGGCACTTGACCGCTTCGGAGGGGCCCGCGCTCTTCACGCGCTCCCCGCGATCGTTGATGAGCGCCTTCACGCGACCCCAGTAGAGCCCGCAGAGCACCGCGTCGCCGACCTTCAGCGTGCCGTCGCGCAACAGCAGCGTGGCGGTCGGGCCCATGCCGGGCTCCATGCGGGCCTCCACGACGAAGCCCCGCGCGGGTTTGCGCGGGTTGGCCTTGAGCTCGAGGATTTCGGCCTGCGCCGCGATGTTGTCGAGGAATCCGGGGATGCCGTCGCCCGTCAGCGCGCTGACGGGGCAGCAGATGACCTCGCCGCCCCAGTCTTCCGGCGTGAGACCGAGCTGCTGGAGCTGCTGCTTCACGCGGTCGGCGTTGAACGCGCGCAGATCCTTTTTGTTCAGCGCGACCATGATGGCGACCTTCGCCGCCTGGGCGTGCTGGATCGCCTCGCGCGTCTGCGGCATGACCCCGTCCACACCGTCCACGACGATGACCGCGATGTCGGTCAGGTTCGCGCCGCGGGCGCGCATCGCGGTGAAGGCCTCGTGGCCCGGCGTGTCGAGAAACGTGATCTTGTGGCGGTCCTTGCCGACGGCGACGGTATAGGCGCCGATGTGCTGCGTGATGCCGCCGTCCTCGCCGGCCGCGACCCGGCTGTCCCGGATCTTGTCGAGCAGCGACGTCTTGCCGTGGTCCACGTGGCCCATGAACACGACGACCGGCGGGCGCGCGACGATGTTCTCGGGCGCGTCAATCTTCTCGACAACCGGCTTTTCCCTGATCTTCGGCGCCGGCGGGGGCGGCTTGACCTCCACCTTCTTCTCGAGCTCGACCGTCCAGCCCCACTTGGTCGCGATCTGCTGGGCCACCTTGAGATCAATCTTCTGGTTGATGGACGCGAAGATGTTGATCTTCATCAACTCGGCGATCACGAGGTTGGGCTTGACGCCCACATGCTCCGCGAATTCGCGCACGACGATCGGCGAGCCGGGCCTTACATAGACCGTCTTGGCGTCCGGCCTGGCCGTGACCGGCGCCCCGGCGCCGGGCTCCGCCTCGGGCGCCGCGGGCGCATAGGATGCGCGCAGCGCGGCAATGTGGTCGGGCGTCAACACGCTCATGTGGGAGCGCCCCTCCGCGGGCCGCAACGCCTGCAGGCGCTCCAGCAGCTCCTTGGACGGCCGCTCCAGTTCCTTGGCTAGTTCGAATACTCTCATGTCGTTTCCGGCGTGGATGGCGGATTCTCTTGGGGCGCGGCGCCGGCCCCCGGGGGCGGAACCGCGGCGGCGGCGGCGGCCTGCACGGCGCGGGCGTCTTCCTCGGTGAAGCCCTCGATCCCGAGCAGGTCATCGAGCTCGGCCGCGAGCAAACCGTCAATGGCCAGAAAACCGGAGTGCACGAGTTTTTCCGCGCGCGCCGGGCCGATCCCCTCGATCGCCGCAAGGGCCGCGACGGCGTCCGCCACCTTCTCCTCGAATCCGATGGCATCCTTGTCTTTCTGGATGTCAACCCGCCACCCGGTCAGCTTCGCCGTCAGCCGGGCGTTCTGGCCCTTCTTCCCGATGGCCAGCGACAACTGATCCGGCGCGACGATCACGTTGACCGTGTGCGATGCCTCGTCCACGGTCACGCGGGTCAGCTTCGCCGGCGCGAGCGCGTTGGTCACGAACACCTTGACGTCTTCGTTCCAGCGGACGATGTCTATCTTCTCGCCGGACAATTCCCGGACGATGTTCTTGACCCGGATGCCGCGCATGCCCACGCAGGCGCCGACGGGGTCCACCTTTTCGTCGTGGGACACAACGGCGATCTTGCTGCGAAAGCCGGGCTCGCGGGCGATCCCGCGCATCTCGACGGTCTTGTCGTTGATCTCCGACACCTCAAGCTCAAACAGGCGCCGGATGAAATCCGGATGGCTGCGCGTCAGGATGATTCGCGTGCCGGCCGCATCGCTCGTGACTTCGAGGATCAGCGCGCGGATCTTGTCCCCGATCTGGTATTCCTCCGTCGGGACGCGCTCCTTGGAGGGCAACAGGGCCTCTGCAAATCCGTCGAGTCCCAGGATGACATCGCTGCGCTCAAACCGGCGCACCGTCCCGCTGACAATGTCGCCCACGCGCCCGTTGTATTCCTCGAACACCTTGTCCCGCTCGGCCTGGCGAATCCGATTGAGGATCGCCTGCTTGGCCGTCTGGGCCGCGATGCGCCCGAAATTCTTCGGCGTCACCTCGACCTCGAGATAATCCCCCAATTTAGCGGCAGGCTTGATCCGCTGGGCGCCGGCAAGAGAAATTTCGTCGTGAGGCGCCCGCACGCGCTCCACCACCTGGACACGCGCCAACGCCTTGATGTCGCACGTTTTGCGATCAATCTCGATGCGAAGGTCCTTGGCCGCGCTGACACTCTTCTTGGAAGCAGTCAGCAGGGCGCTCTCGACCGCCTTGATCAGGATTTCGCGCTCAATCCCACGCTCGCGCTCCATGTAATCCAAAACTGCAAGCAGCTCGTTATTCATGACTTACAACTCCAGCCGGCCACCCGGCCACCCCGAAAACTGGGCCCTAGACACAAAAGAGTGGGCTGTTGTGACCCACTCTTCATCAGCGGCCGCAAATAAACCCCAGTACACTGCCCGCCCGCGACGCCGGGGTCAAGCCGTAAAGTTGCGCGAGTATCCGGTTGACCATCACTTGCGAATCGGTATATCAACACCCCTCGCAGGGGGAATCTCCTACTGCCCGCCCGGAGGGGTCCTCCGCCGGGCGTGAGCGTCGGAACCGATAAACTTTAAGTGAGGTCACGCGTACGTTATGGGTCGGGCGGGGCGTCCCGCCTTCCACCTGTGACGTCGAGGGTTGTTGTTGGGCATGATACGGGCACGATTCCATACGGTCCGTCGGCTGTTGGCGTGGGCGTTGGCCGTCACGTCGGCCGGCGTCCTCTCCGCGCGCGCGGCTATCGTGGACCTTGATGCGTATGTGCTCCAGCCCATCCTCGGCGGCGACGGCGTGACCGCGCTGGCGGACGGGTCGTGGGTCTTCATCGTCGGCAGCGGCGACAGCGTCCTCAATCCGATGCAGTCCATCGGGACCAATTTCATCGCCAACTCCGTCACCGGGGACGACGAAATCCTGGGCATCGTCCAGATTGACAGCACGTTCGGCGCCGGCACCTTCGCCACCACCGTCCAGTACGACTCCTCGCTGATCAACTACGTGTACATCCGGTTCTTCGACACCACGGGCCCGCTCACCGGCATGCTGTACTGGGGCACCTCGACGGTCTTTGAGCTCGGCGTCACCCTCGGCGTGTCCACCGTTCAATTCAATCCCGGCGACCAGCTGGTCGCCACCAACTACAACAACTTTGTCATCATTCCGGAACCGAGCACGGCCAACCTCCTGCTGCTGGTCGGAGGAATGATCTGGGCCATGCGCGCAAGCATGGGCCGGAAGAAAAAAGGGAAAGAGGCGTCCAGGGAGGACGGGTCATGAAACGCATCCTGCTGGCCGCCGCGAACGGCGCGGCCCTGTGGACGGCGACGGCGGTGTTCGCCATCCAGGTGCCGGTCCAGTTCTCCATCACGAACGCCGTGCACAACGAATTCGG
The DNA here is from genome assembly GCA_964388845.1 of uncultured Verrucomicrobiota bacterium. Taxonomy (GTDB): domain Bacteria; phylum Verrucomicrobiota; class Kiritimatiellia; order CAIVKH01; family CAIVKH01; genus JAMLJG01. Next base: position 7,608 of record CAYMCD010000010.1, on the reverse strand, counting down.
CGAGATCGTCCCGGGCACCCCGGCGCAGGCGCCGGCTTTCGGCGTGCCCTACGTCCAGGGCGGATTGGTGCAGGTCCTGAACGCCAGCACCGGCGTCTTCCCGCCCGACACCAACGGCGTGCCCCACCCCAGCAACGCCGTCCTGATGACGACGTATATCGGGGAAGGCGTCAACCCCACCCTTCCGGAATCGGGCAAGAGCAGCGCCAGCGTCGGCGCCGTCTCGCGCTCCGGCTCCACCAACCAATGGATCGTCCTCCGCGTCTTCAACAAGCCCACCCTGGAAGACGCCTCATTCTATGGACAATCGGAACCCTACCGGGTGCCCGTGTATGACCAGGGCTACGGCGCCTTCTACGCCAGCGTCAGCAACGCGATCACCGAAATTGACACGAACGACGTGGACCAGGACGGGCTCAGCCGCTCGTGGGAAAAAAGCCACGGCACCGACTCGCAAAACCCCGACTCGGATGAGGACGGCATGATTGACGGCCACGAAATCCGGGCCGGGACCGGCCCGACGGACGCCGACTCGCTGCTGCTTGTCGTCCAGATCAATCCTCCCGGACCGGGCGGCTCGTGGGACGAAGGCGCCGGCATGTACACCGAACGGCCCACCGACCTCAACGTCTCGTGGGACGCCGTCTCGGGCAAGACCTACCAGTTGCAATACACCACCAACAGCCTCGTCGAGGAGCCGGTCTTCACCGACATCAATCCGCCGGTCACCGCCGCCGGACCGGTCGCGAGCACGATCATCACCAACGGGCTGTTGCTCGATATCGTTCACCTGCGCGTGCGGCTGGTGGAGTAGCCGCCGCCCCACCTCGCGCTTGCGCCGCGCCCGGCGGCGCAGCATCCTGTGGACCCATGAGCCGTTCCAACCCCACGCAGACGCCCCCCGTCGCGCTGCTCGGCATCTGCGGCGGCATCGCGGCCTACAAGGCCGTGGACGTGGCCAGCCGCCTGCGCAAGGCCGGCTTCGACGTGCACGTCGCGATGAGCGACGCCGCGCGCGAGTTTGTCACCCCGCTCACCTTCGGCGCCATCTCCGGAAACCCCGTGCTGGATCAGCCGTTCCCCGGGAACGCCGGGGGCGACGCCGCCTATCCGCACCTGTACCCGTCCACGCGCGCCGCCGCCTTCGTCCTGCTGCCCGCCACGGCGAATACCATCGCGAAAATCGCGGCCGGCGAGGGCGCCGACCTGCTCTCCACCTGCGCGCTCTCGCTTCCGCCGGACTGTATCCGGATGTTCTGCCCCGCCATGAATGTCGAAATGTGGGGACAGCCCGTCGTGCAGGCCCATGCGCGAGCCCTCGAAACGCGGGGCTGGATCCGCGTGGGACCCGACGCCGGCAGCCTCGCGTGCGGCATGGAGGGCGAGGGCCGGATGAGCGAGCCGGCGGACATCGTGGCCCGCCTGCGGGAAGCCCTTTCCGAACGTGGCCGCCTGGCCGGGCGGCGCGTGCTGGTGCTCTCGGGCCCGACGCGGGAACACATGGATCCCGTCCGCTTCATCGGCAATCCGAGCTCCGGCAAAATGGGCCGCGCGATCGCCCGGGCCGCGGCGCGGTGCGGGGCCGATGTCCAGTTCATCACCGGCCCCGTGCCGGAAGAAAACCTCCCGCGCCACCCCGCCGTGCACATCCACCGCATCACCAGCGCCAACGACCTGCTGGCCGCCGCCCGCGCGCACTACGCCGCGGCGGACCTTATCATCTATGCCGCGGCGGTGGCCGACTATCGCCCCAAACAGTTCGCCGCCGAAAAAATGCCCAAACAGGCGGGCCCCCTGACCCTCGAACTCGAGGCCACCCCGGACGTCGCCGCGACACTTAACGCGGACAAGCGGCCCGGCCAGGTCGCCATCGGCTTCGCCCTGCAGACGCACGACGGCCCGGCCCGGGCGGCCGAGAAAATGGCGCGCAAACATTTCGACGGCATCGTGCTCAACGCGCTCGACGCGCTCGGCGGCGACAGCGGTTCCTATACCTGGCTGGAGCCCGGCGCGGCGCCCCCCTCGGATTGGGGCGCGATGCCGAAGGATGAATGCGCGCGCCGCATCCTCCTCCGCGCCGCCGCCTTGCTCGACACCCGCAAATAAATTCCAACGCCTGCAAAAATTGCGCGGCGCCGCTTCCAAGGCCTGTAATACCAGATGCCATAAAAATACGGCGCATGCCGGCAGGGCGCGGTATAGAGCATTTCTGAAAAATTTTGTCCTGATCTCCGGGGGGCACACGCGCCCCCGCCTCGCGTCAGCGATCCAAACGGCGGCGCCGGCGGATGTTCCAGGCCTCCTCCCAAAACCAACCCGGCCGCCGGCGAAGGCTCGGGGCCAGATAGCGGATCAGCAGGCGGCGGCGCGCGGCATACTCCCGCGCCGACACACGGCTGACGCCATCAGTCTCGTGATAGCGGACCAACGCCTCGGGAACGCGCACCGCCGCATGGCCGGCGCGCAGAAATCGCAACAGCAGGTCCAGATCCTCGAAACACCGCATCTCCTCGTCGAAACCGCCCATGCGCGACGCGATTTCCCTCCGGATCAAACACGATTGGATCCCGATGCCATACGGGGCGTACCCGGAGGCGCGCCGGTCAAAGAGCCGGCGCGGCGCCAACTCGGGCGCGCGGAGGACGTACGGGGCGCCGCGAACGGGAACGCGGAGCAGATCGCAGTAGACCAGCGCCGCATCCGGCCGGCGCGCCGCGGCCGCGAGCTGCCGATCGAGCTTGCCCGGCAGCCACTCGTCGTCCGAATCCTGGAAGCCGAGCCAGGCCCCCCGCGCAAGGCGGATCCCCTCGTTCCGCGCGGCCGCCTGGCCGCGGTTCCTCGGGAGACACGCCAGCCGGATGCGCGGATCGGCGAGGCCCGAGATCCAATCGGGCGTGCCGTCGGTCGAGCCGTCATCCACCACGATCAACTCGAGGTCGCCCGCGCTCTGGCCCAGCACGCTTTCGATCGCGCGCCCGAGCAGGGCGCGGCGGTTGCAGGTGGGCAACACGACGCTCACATGGGGCGCTGGCATGGTTGATTCGCGGGGACCCTTTGTGCAATGGTTCGCGCCGCAGCGTAGAAGTGTCCTTGCGCGCCGCGCAAGGATTATTGGGACGGGCGCCACGCGTGACGGTTAGTGTTTGCATCTGCACATTCCGCAGGCCTGAGGGGCTGCGACGCCTGCTGGAGGGGCTCGCGCGGCAATCGGACGCCCCTCCCTTCAACCTGGTCGTGGTGGACAACGATCCGGATCACTCCGCGCGCCCCGTGGTTGAATCCTTCGGCGACCGGCTCGCCATACGGTATATCCGCGACGCCACGCGCTCCCTCGCCACCATCCGCAATCGCGCCGTCCGGGAGTCGGATGGCGAGTGCCTTGCGTTCGTGGACGATGACGTGGAGGTCCCCGAGACCTGGCTCGGGGCGCATCACCGCGCGCTGGTGGAGCTCCGGGCGGATGCGACCGCCGGGGCGACCCGGTTCGCGTTCGATGACCCCGTCCCGGAAGCGATCCGGTCGTGCCGGATTTTCCGGCGCGCCAACCACCCCGCGGGCCATGCGCTGCCGTGGTTCCTGGCCAGCACCGGAAATGCGTGCATCCGGCGGCGCGCGCTGCCGCACGCGACCGATCCGTTTCCCCAGCATTACGGATCCACCGGCGGCGAGGACATCGCCTGTTTCCGCGCACTGGTGGAAGCGGGCGGCCGGCTCCTGGCGGCCGGACCCGGGGCATGCGTCACGGAACACCGCGAACAGGCCCGCGCGCGCCATGGCTGGGTCCTGCGCCGCGCCCTCCGCAACGGCGGCAACATGGTGGATCTGGAATGGGCGCGGGCCGGGCGCGGGCACAGGCTCCTCCTCGCCGCGCGCGCGATGGGCCGGTCCGTCCGCGATGGCGCGGCGGCGCTGCGGGCCCGCCGCGGGAATCCGCTCCGCTACGTCGAAAAATCCATTGACGCCGCGGAACAATTCGGGCGGTTCCTGTGCGTTCTCGGCTACCGCTACCCGGAGTACAAATCGCCGCGATGAACACCGCGCGCGCCGGCGAACCGCAAACACGCCCCTTCTGGTCGGTCGTGCTGCCCGTCCACCGGCCGATCCTGTCGCACCTGCGCGAGGCGGTTGAAAGCGTGTTTCGCTCGGGGCTCGATCCGGCCCGGCGCCAATTCGCGATCGCGGACGACGCGTCCGGTTCGCCGGAACTGGATGCCTACCTCGCGGAACTGGCCGGGCGCGGGGTGGAGATCCACCGTTCGCCGTCGCGGCTCGGTCTCGTCGGGAACTGGAACGCATGCATCCGCCTCGCGCGCGGCGAGTGGATCCATATCCTGCACCAGGACGACCGCGTCCGCCCCGGCTTTTACGCCGCGCTGGAGGAGGGCATCGCGCGGGAACCGGCCCTGGGCGCCGCATGCACGCAAGTCCGTTTCGTGGACGACGCCGGAGCGAGGCTCCGCGAGGGGCACCTGGACCAGCCCGAGGCGGGCCTCCTGCATCGCTGGGTCCAGCATGTCGTGGTCAATCTCGCCATCCAGTGCCCCGCGATCGCCGTCCGGCGGGCCGTGTACGAACGGCTGGGCGGCTTCGACGCCGGCTTCGCCTACTGCGCCGATTACGACATGTGGTGCCGGATCGCCGTGGAGTATCCGATCTGGTTCGATCCGCGCCCGCTGGCGGAATACCGCGTCCATCCCGCCAGCGCCACGCACCGCCTGTTCGACGCCCGCACCCGGTTGCGCGAACAGCGGCGCGGACTCCGGCGCGCCGCCGCGCGCCTGGCGCCGTTCGCGCGGAACCGGGTCCTCCGCGCGGGCGAACACTATCTGACGCGCCTGGCCTGGCGCGATTGGTGCGAAGCCCGGCGCGCCGCGCGCGGCGCATGGGCGCGCGGCCGTCTGCTCGTCCAGCTCCCCACGCTCGGCCGATGGTCGGACCTCCTCGCCATCCGGCGGCGGCGCTATCCACCGCCCCTGCGCAGCCGGGCCCCCGTCCGCCCGGACGATCCGCGCGAGCCGCGGCATCCACGGATTCTCGCGCTCAGCGAATTCCTGCCCCACCCGCCGGCGCGTATGGTCATCGGGGTCTGCCAGCATTTGCGATGCACCCTCGGGGGCCTCGCCCGGGCCGGCCATGTGGACGCGGCCTTCTTCTGTTTCGACAATTACCAACCGCCGGACGGCGAGGTGGAGCAATACCGCGCGGCCCTCGCGCGCGCATGGGGGTTTCGTGGCGAGGTCCGGATCATCTCCGTGTCGAGCGGATGCCAGTCGGAGTGGCGGCGCAGGCCGCTTCGCGCGCTGTATTGGATCCTGCGTGGCGCGGCCAGCTTCATGGGCAACCGCCCCACGCTTCAATGCAGCGGCCCGCGGCAAGTGGCCCGGTTGCGCGACGCGGTCGAAGAGTTCCATCCGGACCTGATTCTCGCGCACCGCACGGGTGTCGCCGGCGCGCTGCTGCGCCTGGGCGGCGGGCTGCCGCCCGTGCTGCACGATCTCGACGACATAGAACACGTGAAGATCCGACGGTTTCGGCGCGGCGCCGCGGGCTTGAGGAATCGCCTCCGCGCCGCGCTGGACACGTGGATCGCCCGGCGTTCGGAGCGGCATTCCGCGCGCCTGGCGCGCGCAACGTTGGTGTGTTCGGAGGCGGATCGCGCGGCGCTCCTCGCGGTTGCGCCCTCCGCGCGGGTCGAAGTGGTCCCCAATACCGCGCGCGAAGCCGAGCCGCCGCCGCACGGCGCCGATCCGATCGCGCTGTTTGTCGGTATTGCGCACTATCCGCCCAATCGCGACGCCGTCCGATGGCTCGCAACCGACATCTGGCCGCGCGTGCGGCAACGCCTCCCCGAGGCGGGACTTGTGCTGGTCGGCGAGGGCACGCGGGAGGCCCTGGACGGTCTCTCCCACGCCGGAATTGAGGCGGTAGGATTCGCGGAATCCCTCGATCCCCATTACGCCCGGGCGCGCATCTGTGTCTGCCCGATCCGCAGCGGAAGCGGCACGCGAATCAAGATCGTCGAGGCCGCGCTCCGCGCGCGGGCCATCGTCTCCACCACGATCGGGGCGGAGGGCCTCTCCTTCGAGCCGGCCCGCGAAATCGTCATCGCCGACGACGCGGCGTCCTTTGCTGACGTTTGCGCGGCGTTGCTGCGCGATCCGGCGCGCTGCGCCGCGCTCGGCGCGGCGGCCCGCGCGCGCGCCGCATCGAATTATACGCCGGACATTGCGATGGCCCGCGTGGCCGGACTCGCCCGCGCGCTCATGCGGGGCCCCGGAGATCCGCCGTGACCGCGCGCGCGCCCTACCTCTTTATCGGCGGCACGTCGGAGCCGGGCGGCCTGCACATCCATACGGTGGATGTCGCCGCGGCGGTCGAGACGGCCGGACATCCGGTCACGCTGCTCTGCCCGAGCGTTGATTATTATTCCGCCATGGTTCGCGGGACGGGAATCCGCGTGGCGTGCATCCCGCCGCGCGGGCCCGATGAGCGCGCCTTTCAGTACTGGCGGCGGCGCCTCGCCGCCCACCGCGACGCGCGCGCGGTGTTCTGCAGGGGAAAACTGGCGGAATCGGACATCGGCGACCTGGTCGGCATCCGGTCGGCCGTCGCCCGCCTCTATACCATCGAGCACCGCGCCGTGGACGGGATTGACGGCAAACGCGCGGCCCTCCGCCGCCACGGATGGGCGATGCGCGTCCTCGTCCGGCGGCTCATCGCCGTGTCCGACGAAATCGCGGAAAGCGCGCGGCACGACCTCGGGCTGCGCGCCGGACAAATCGCGACCTGCCCGAATTGGGTGGACCCGTCCTTCCGGCCGGTTTCGCCCGCGCAGCGGGGCGATGCCAAACGGACGCTCGGCCTCAATCCATCCGACCTGGTGATCGGCTACCACGGGCGCCTCGCGCCCGAAAAGCGAATTCCCGCCCTGATCGAGAGTTTCGCGCGCCTGCCCGCGCCCCGCGGGCGCGCGGCCCGCCTGCTCCTCGTGGGTGACGGATGGAAGCGGCCCGAACTCGAAACGCTGATCCGCCGGCTCGACCTTGCGGATCGCGCGGTCGTCACCGGCTGGCATCCGGACCCGCGCGCCGCCGTCGCGGCGTTCGACATCGCCGTGCTGCCAAGCGTGAGCGAGGGTTTCCCGCTCGGCCTCCTCGAGGCCATGGCCGGCGGCCTGCCCTGCCTGGCCCACCCGATGTCGAGCACGCGCCAACTGATCGAGTCGGGTCGGAACGGCATGCTCGCGAACCTCGACGACGCGGCCGCGTTTGACCGGGCGCTGGAGTCCCTGATGGAACGGTCCGAGGCCGAACGCGCCGAAATGGGCCGCGCGGCGGCGGATACGATCCGGCGCGGATTCACGCGCGCGCGCAGGCTGCCGGCTGTGCTGCGGGCGCTCGATGTCGAGGCCATCGTTCCGGCGCCGGATCGGCCGCGCAACCTGGAGTTCGTCCGGCAGCCGTGAACACACCCGCCGTCAGCGTCATCCTGCCCACCTACAACCGGGGCGCCCTGCTGGAGCGCGCGCTGGATTCCGTCCGCGCACAGACCTTCGGCGACTACGAGGTGCTGGTCGTTGACGACGGCAGCACGGATGACACCGCCGCG
>CAYMCD010000009.1:0-46636 GCA_964388845.1 uncultured Verrucomicrobiota bacterium | reverse complement strand
CGCGAAGGCGTTGGTGTAGTAGGCCCCGTCGGGCGCGGCTTGGACTGCGCTGTTTTGGGGCCAGGCGATGACGACGCGCCGGCCTGTCGATTCCTCGTGGTAGGCGAGTCCGGCGGTGGCGGAGCGGGCCGGGGCTTGGCCGCGTATGCGGGTGGTTTCGACGACAATGGCTTGATTTACATTCGGCGCGAAACGGATCGGCGTCGGCTGCTGGGTGAACCCGACAGTCCCATCCGCCTCAATGCGCGGTTCGATCCGGGTGGGTTGCGCGATGCCTTCCGCATCGACGAATCGTTCCGCCGTGGCGACGGTTTCATAGCGCGGGCTCGGGGTTGAGATGGGGGTTGGCTGGAGTTCGGGGTTCGCCGCGGCGAGTGCCGCCTGGTCGCACATCCACGCGATGTAGTCCGGCGCGTTGGTCCCGGTTTGCAGGAGCGCGTACGCTTCGGATTCGAGCAACAGCGATTCCGGCGATTCGTTGGTCGACGCCTCATCCTGCGCGAACGACGCCCCCCCCCCTGCGACGCACAGCATGACCAGCAACGAAAAATATCCGCATCGCGTCTTCATCGCTCGGACCTCCTTGGGGCGCGGATCGTGTCGATGATTTTCCTCTACACCCGCGCGATGAGCGCATGCAAATTATTTTTTCAATTTTCTTTATCCCTCATTGATATCTAACATTGTTATAATGTTTGACTGTTTCGTTGGGGTGGTCAAACGCTTAAGTTGCGACGCGGGTGTTGCACCGCACTTGCTCGCAACAATGTACAAGCCGCTCCCGCTGCCAATTTCTTGACACCATATGTCCGCTGATTCTGCCATTGGAATTTTTGGGGGGCTGCACTACGTTGCAGGTCACCGAACTCCGATGGAGTTCCCTTTATCCGAACGCGACGCGCAGGGCTGGGCGGAATTTTTCCGCGCGGGGGGGGCGTTTTGCGCCTGGGTCCCGCCATGGGCCGCGGCGGCCTGGCTCGCGTGGTCGCTCCACGAGCGGGGCCGGCGCCCGCTGGTCTGTGTCGCCGACGGGCCGCGCACGCTCGACCGCCTGCACCGCGACCTCCAGACCCTCGGGGGGTCGCGCGCCGCCGCGCTCGCGTATTACCCGGCGTGGGAATCGCTGCCGGACCACGGCGCGCCGCCGCATGCCGACCTGGTCGGCGACCGCATCGCGGCGCTGCGCGCCCTGGCGCCGGGGCGCGCGCCGGCCCTCGTCGCCACCTGCGTACAGGCGCTCATGCAGCGGACGCTCCCCCCGGCCGAGCTGCGCGAGCGCCGCACGGCGCTGCGCGCCGGGGAGGAAATCGCGCCGGAGGTCCTGCTGGAACAACTGGCGGCCGACGGCTTCGACTGCACCCCCGAGGTCTCGCAGAAGGGCCAGGCCGCGTTGCGGGGCGGCATCCTCGACCTCTGGCCGCCCGTCAGCGACTGGCCGATCCGCGTGGAGTTCTTCGGCCCGGCCGTCGAATCCATCCGCACGTTCGACCCCGCGGACCAGAAGTCGCGCCGGCGGATCGAGGCCGCGCCGCTCGCGCCGGCACGCGAACCGCCCGACCGGTTGCGCGCGGATTTTTTCGACCACCTGCCGGCCGACGCCATTCTGCTGTGGGTGGACCGGGAGGGCGTCGCCCACCACGCGGCGCTCTACGACGAGGTCATCCGAGAGGCCTCGGCCGGGGCCACGACGCTGTCATTCGAGGCGGCGCGCCGCCGGGCCGCGGGCTGGCCCGCCATCGAGTTGATTTCGGCCGAGCGCCGCCGCGGCGAAGCCGCGGCACTCGATTTCGCTCCGTTCGAGGCCGCGCCGGACCTCGCCGGGGGCACGCTCCCCCCGGACCAGGTGGAACGCGAGCGGCAGCGCATCGTCACCGCGCTCAACGCCCACGCGGCCGGGGGCGGACAGGTCCGCCTGCACTTCAGCACCCCGGGCGCGCGCGAACGGTTCGCGGAGACCTTCGGGCGCCTGCTGGATCCGCCGTCCGCTTTTTCCCTGCGCGAGGGCGGCCTCTCCGAGGGCTTCCGCCTCCCGACCGCGCGGCTGCTGGTGCTCGGCGAGGAGGATTTTTACGGGCGCCGCAAGGAAACGCGGGGGCGCTACGACCCCCACGCGCGGCGGCGCGGGCCGCGGCGGCCTGCGGGCGGCCGCGTAGCTGACGGGACCGACCTGCAGCCCGGCGACCTGGTGGTCCATGTGGACCACGGGATCGGCAAATACCTCGGCCTTTACGACATCGAATTCAACGGCCGGCGCCAGGAGGTGCTGGCGGTGGAATACGCGGAAAAGGCCAAACTCTACCTGCCGGTCAGCCAGATTCACCTCTTGAGCCGGTATGCCGGCACGGGCAGGGCGCGCCCCGAATTGCATGCGCTCGGCGCCCGCCGCTGGTCCCGCGAAAAGGAGGCCGCGCAGCGCGCGGTGCAGGACCTCGCGGCGCAGTTGCTGGAGACGCAGGCCCGGCGCGACGCGCTGCCGGGCCATGCCTTCGGGGAGGATACGCCCTGGCAGCATGAATTCGAGGCGTCGTTCCCCCACGAGGAAACGGAGGACCAGGAACGCGCGATCGCCGACGTGAGACGCGACATGGCGGCGCCGCGGCCGATGGACCGGCTCGTCTGCGGAGATGTCGGCTACGGCAAGACGGAGGTCGCGATGCGGGCCGCTTTCCGCGCGGTCATGGGGGGGCGGCAGGCCGCGATGCTGGTCCCCACCACGATCCTGGCCCAGCAGCATTTCGACACGTTCTCCGCGCGCATGGCGGCCTACCCCATCCGCATCGGCATGCTCACGCGGTTCCAGAGCCGCGGCGAACAGGCGGACCTCATCCGGCGCGCCGGCGAGGGCGGCGTGGACATCGTCATCGGCACGCACCGCCTGATCCAGGGCGACCTCGCGTTCAAGGATCTCGGCCTGGTCATCGTGGACGAGGAGCAGCGCTTCGGCGTCGCGCACAAGGAACACTTCAAACGCGCGCACACGATGGTGGACATGCTGACACTGACCGCGACGCCGATCCCCCGCACGCTCTACCTCAGCCTGACCGGCGCGAAGGACTTGAGCACCATCGAGACCCCGCCCCAGGAGCGGCTGCCGGTCGAGACGATCGTGGCGGAGCTGGACGACGAGACGGTCCGCGAGGCGATCCTGCGCGAAATCAACCGCGAGGGGCAGGTCTTCTATCTGCACAACCGGATTCACTCGATGCGAAAGGTGCAGGAATGGCTGCAGGCGCTGGCGCCCGAGGCCCGCATCGAAGTGGCGCACGGACGGATGCCCGAGGACGAACTCGCCCTCGTGATGCGGCGCTTCGTCCGCGCCGAGTTCGATGTGCTGCTCTGCACCACGATCATCGAGAGCGGGCTGGACATCCCCAATGTCAACACGATCCTCATCGAACGCTCCGACCGCTTCGGGCTGGCCGAACTCTACCAGTTGCGCGGGCGCGTCGGCCGCTACAAGCGAAAGGCCTACGCCTACTTCCTGTTGCCCCGCCACGGGCGCCTGCTCGACGACGCCCGCAAACGGCTCGGCGCGATCCGCCGCTACGCCCAGCTCGGGGCCGGGTTCCGCCTCGCGATGCGCGACCTCGAAATCCGCGGGGCGGGCAACCTCCTCGGCGCGCAGCAGAGCGGGCACATCGCGGCCGTCGGCTTCGATCTCTACTGCCAGTTGCTGAAGCGCACGGTGGCCGCGCTCAAGGGCGAGCGCTTGCCCGCGATCATTGACTGCGAACTCAAGCTCGATTTCATAGACCTCTCCCCGCGCGCGCCCGACGACGAAACCGCCGCCGTCCTGCCGGCGGCCTTCGTGGAGGACGAGACCCTGCGGATCAGGCTCTACCGCGACATCGCCGCGGCCTCCGCCCCCGAGGAGCTCGACAAGGTCCAGCGCGATCTCGGCGACCGCTACGGACGCCTCCCGGTCGCCGTCCGGCGCTTGCTCGACGTGGCCCGGCTGCGCGTCGCCGCCTCGCTCCACGGCATCCGGTCCATCGAGGTCGAGGACGGCAAGGTGATGATGAAGCGAGGCGGCGACTTCCTCATGGTCGAAAACCGATTCCCCCGCCTGAAGGCCCGCCGGCCGTCGGACCAGCTGGCGGAGCTCCTGGCGCTGGTCCGCGCGTTGCGCGCGCGCGGCGCGCGGCCCTCATCCGGCTGACGCCGGCGGCGGTTTGCCGTGGAAGGCGAGAAATCCGGCCAGCTTCTCGCGGCCCATGTATTTTGCGAGCAGGGCCGGGTCCGTCTCCGTCAAGTCCACCAGGATCAGGCCGTCGAGCGCGTAGCTGAAGGCCGGATCCACGTTGAACCCGAGGAGCTTGCCCCCCAGCCGCAGGTACTGCCGCAGCAGGATCGGGACGCCCTTGAGTTCGGTCTCCAGATCCGAAATCAGCGACTCAACTTCGTCAAGGCCGTTCACGACCGCGCGCTGGCGCTTGAGCTGCCAGGCGTGGAACGGATTGCTCCGCATCGGCTTTCGCGCGCGGACGAGGCGCGCCAGTTCGGGGACGAAATTGTTCATCTTGAGGAAGGCCACCAACAACTGGCGGGAACTGGATTGGTATTCGTTGTTCACGCTGACGGGTCCGAACAGGATCTTGTAGCGCGGGTGCTGGGCCACGTAGAGGGCGACCCCCTTCCACAGCAACAGAAGGGAAGAATAGTTCTTCTGGTACTCCGCGCGGACGAACGAGCGCCCCATCTCGAGCGCCGGGCCGAGCCTCTCCAGGAGGCGGCGCCGGTAGCGGAACAGCGTGCTCGTGTAAAGCCCGCGCACCCCCAACCGGCGCACGATCTCGTCCGCCCGTCCGAGGCGGTAGGCGCCGACCAGCTCGTTGCGCGCGCGGTTCCAGGCGAAAAGGTGGACGTAATAGTCGTCGAACAGATCCAGGTCAATGGCCCGGCCCGTCCCCTCGCCCACCGCGCGAAAGGTCCATTCGCGCAGGCGTCCGATTTCGCGCATGAGGTGCGGGATCTGGCGCGACTCGGCATGGAAGACGGCATAGTCGCCGCTCTCCAGGAGGCATTGCGCGGCGGGCAGGCGCTCGATCTCCGCTTTCATGAGGCCGGGCGCAACGGCGGGCGCCACCTCCGCGCGCGGCGGCTCGACCATCCGGATCGGAAACAGCGCGCGCCGCACGGCGCCGGACGCCGCGGACCTCCGGCGGCGCAGGTGGTAGGTGCGCATCCGCAGGTAGTCCATCACGGCGCGCTCATCCCGCAGCGCGGCCAGCCGTTCGTAGGGCAGCACGTGCCCGATGCGCAACTCGATCGTCCGGTTGCTCTTGTTCGCCAGCTCGCGCGGCAGCAGGCCCGTGCGGAGGCGCGGATGCACCAGCCCGAGCACCTGGAACACGAGGCTGTTCGAACCGTGGAAATACACCGGCAACACCGGCGCCGCGGTCATCCGGATCAACCGCGCGATGGTCGTGCTCCATTCGGGATCGCGGATGCCGCCGCGACGCAGGTCGAGATGGGAAACCTCGCCCGCCGGAAATACGCCGAGCGCGCCGCCCTCCCGCAGCCAGCGGATGGACTCCTTGAGCGGGCGCAAGTTCTGCCGGGCGGAGGATTCGCGGTCGAACGGATCAACAAAAATCATCGAATCGCGCAGGTCGGGCACCGTCCGGAGCAGGAAATTCGCCATCAGCTTCACGTCCGGCCGCACCGACCGCAACAACGCGCCGAGGACGATCCCCTCGATGCCGCCGAACGGGTGATTGGCCACCACGACCAGCCGGCCGGCGCGGGGGATGCGGGCCAGATCCGCCTCGTTCACCGCCAGCTCGATGTTCATCACATCGAGGACGCGGTCGAGAAAATGACGGCCGTTATCCGAGGTGGCCGCGGCGTAGTAGATCTGGTTGATGCGATCGATCGCGAGGACTTTTTCGACCGCCCCGCCGACAACCGAGAAAATCTTGCGCTGGATCGGGTTTCTGAACAGCGCACGCAATTCGATCAGGGGCTCGGTTGTTTTCCGATCGGGCATGGCGGCATCCCCTCCACGGGGCTGAATCTGGAATAATCGCGCCGAAATGTTAAGCGCGGATGAGCCCGGGGTTTGGCTTCGTTCGCCCCGGTCCGGCCGGGATCCCGCGGGGATCGGCCCGCGGTCCCGCGCGGCGCGCCCGGCGCGCGTTCACCGCTCCGCGCCTTCCCCCGCCGCGCAGGACACCCGCGAGACTTTCTGCAGGTCTATGCACTCCACGGGGCAGACCTCCTTGCAGGCGCCGCAGCGGATGCACTGGGACTGGTCAATGTAGAGCAGGTTGTAGTCCCTCGCCCCTTTTGACTCGTGATACCCGGTAATCCGGCCGTACTCGTCATGGAGCAGCGAGCTGACCTTGACGATACAGCGCTCGACCGGTTTCACCTTCAGGCATCGGTCGCAATAGATGCACAGCTCGTTGTCTATCTCGTACTTGAAGTGGCACAGATAGCAGCGGCGCGCCTCGCGTTGTGAACGTTCAGGGTCGAACCCGGTGTCCACCTCCAGGCCCCCCGCGCGCCGCTCCGGCGGGAGCGCGGGCATGGGTTCGCGCGGCCAGGCGTCCATTTCGCGGGTCCGCCCCGTGGCGGCCGCGTCCTCGATCCGCACCGCATCGAGCAGGCGTTCTCGTCCCATCAGGAACCGGTCCGCCGCGCGGGCCCCGGCGCGGCCGTCGGCGATGGCCTCGATCAACGAGCGGGCCCCCGCGGCAAAATCGCCGACGGCGAATACCCCGGGTTCGACGGCCAGCACACCCGCGTTCGCATCCGCGATCCGCGCGGCCCATGCGCCGGGCAGCCACCCGCGGTCCGCCCGCTGGCCGGTGGCCGTCAATACGATGTCGGCGGGGACATCGAAGGCGCTGGCCGGCGCCAATCGGAACCCGCGCCGGCCATCCGACCCGGGCGGGCCGGGCTCCGTCCGCTCGAAGCGGACCGCCGCCACCCGCCCGCCTTCCGTCCGGAGGGCCGTCGGAACGGTCTGCGCCTGGAACGAGATGCCCTCGCGAAGCAGCTCCTCCACCTCGCCGGCCGCGATGTACATCTCGGCGGCGGTGCGGCGGTAGTACAGGCCGACCTCGGCCGCGCCCAGGCGTTTCGCCATGCGCGCGCAGTCCACGGCGGTAAAACCTCCGCCAATGACCACCACGCGCGATCCGACGCACTCGGCCGACCCGCGGTTGGCCCTCCGGAGGAACGTCAGGCCATGCTCGACACCCGGCGTTCCGACGCCGGGCCAGTCCGGCAGAAACGGTTGCGCGGCGCCCGCCGCGAGCAGCACCGCGTCGTGTGCGCGCCGCAACGCCTCCAGCGCTTCGGCCGATGCGACGGCGGCGCCGCAGCGGATCTCGACGCCGAGCAGGCGGATCTGCTCAATTTCCAGTTCGACCACGGCGCGCGGGAGGCGGAAATCGGGAATCCCCTGCGCCATCATGCCGCCAGGCCGCGCGTCCCGCTCGAGCACCACCACGCGGTGCCCCCACAACGCCAGGTCGCGCGCGGCCGCAAGGCCCGCCGCCCCGCCGCCGACGATCGCGACCGATTTTCCGGTCGGCGGAAAGAGCTTGTCCAGCACCACCGGCGCCGCGCGCTGCTGGAAATCGGCGGCCGAACGCTTGGAAAAACAGATGGCCACGGGCTCGCCCAAACCCGCCCAACCGTGCCGGCACGCGGGCTCGCACGGGCGCGTACATACGCGGCCGAGGACGGCGGGAAACACATTGTCCATCAGGTTGATCCGGTAGGCCCCGTCGAAATCGCCGCGCGCGATGGCGTCCAGATAGCCCGGAATATCCGTCCGCGCCGGGCAGGCCGCCTGGCACGGGATGTTCCGCTCGACCCAGTGGAAATCCTTGGGCCGGCGCGCGAGGCCGCGCGCCTCGCTCAACGCGCAGTGCCCGGCGCGCGCCGGAGGCGCTTTCAGCGCAGGACCCGTGTTCGGGCGGCGGGGCTGGGACGCGGACACGATTCGCCTTCCTGGGCAGCGGGCCGGCCTCGTCACGCGAGGCCGAGCCGCGCCTCCGTTTCACGCTTGAGCTTCTTGAGCCGGCCCGACAGCGCGAAGCGTTTCGCCGCCGACATGCGGTCAATGAACAGCACGCCGTTGAGGTGGTCCACCTCGTGCTGGATCACGCGCGCGAGGAAATCAACAAAGGCGCGCTCGCGGAGCTGCCCCTGCTCGTCGAGGTACCGCAGCGTGATCCCGACCGGGCGCTCGATGTTGCCGCGCAACCCGGGGAAGCTGAGGCACCCCTCTTCCTGCACGTCGGTCTTCCGCGCGCCGGCCAGGATCTCGGGATTGAAGAGGATCATCGGCATGGCGACATCCGGGTTGAGGCGGCGGCCCTCCGGGTCCGTGTCGTAATCAACCGGCAGCTCGATCACGCAGAGGGCGACGGACCGGCCGACCTGCGGGGCTGCGAGGCCGACGCCATTTTCCGCGCGCATGGTTTCGATCATCGCGGCGGCGAGCTCGCGCAGCTCATCGGTCACCGCGGCGACGGGATTCGCCGGGGCGCGGAGGACCGGATCACCATAGCAGTGCAGGGCCAGTTTCATGCGGGGGAAGGAGTATACCGGCGCGGAGGACCGGACACAATAGCTGCGCAGACTTGCCCGCGCGCGGGGCGCGTTCTAGACTGCGGGCGCATGAACGACTTTCTGGCCATCATCCCGACCTACAACGAGATCGAGAATGTCCGGGAGATGGCGCTCGCGGTGCACCGGCAGGCGCCCTGGGCCGACCTCCTGTTCGTGGACGACAATTCGCCCGACGGGACCGGCCGGCTGCTCGACCGGATGGCGGAGGCGGAACCGCGGGTTCACGTGCTGCACCGGGGGGAGAAGCAGGGGCTGGGCCGGGCGTACATCGCGGGATTCAAATGGGCGCTGGCGCGCCACTACGAGTTCATCGGCGAAATGGACTGCGATTTTTCGCACAACCCGGCCGACCTCGCGAAATTCCGCGACGCCGCGCGGGACGCCGATCTGGTGCTGGGCACGCGCTACAAGGGCGGAATCCGCGTGATCAACTGGCCGCTCGGCCGGCTCATCCTGAGCAAGGGCGCGGCGGTCTACGTGAAGATGATCTCCGGCATGCCGTTCACGGACCCGACGGGCGGGTTCAAATGCTTCCGCCGCGCGGTGCTGGAGACGATCGAACTCGATAAGATCAAATCCAACGGCTACTCGTTCCAGATCGAAATGACGCACCATGCGTGGATGCACGGGTTCCGCGTGGCCGAGGTGCCGATCACCTTCGAGGAGCGGCGCTCCGGCGCGTCGAAAATGAGCGGCGCGATTGTCAAGGAGGCGCTGTGGATGGTGTGGAAGCTGTTGTTCCGAGGCGGGCTCCGCCGCCGCGCCCCGCCGGCTCCGCATCCCCGCAGCGTCGCGGCGCGTCCGGCCACCTCATGACCGCCACGGCCGTCAGCGTGGTCCGCGCCCTGCGCCCGAAGCAGTGGACCAAGAACGCGGTGGTGCTGGCCCCGTTGCTGTTTGCGCTCGGGGACCCCGCCCAGCACGTCGCCCGGGGCGACGCGCTCGTTGCGTGCGCCGCCGCGGCGATCTTCTGCATCGTCTCCAGCGGCATCTACGTGCTGAACGACCTGCGCGACATCGAGCTCGACCGGGCGCATCCGGTGAAACGCATGCGCCCGTTCGCCGCGGGCGACCTGTCCGTCGCGACCGGCCGCGCGTTGCAGCGCGCGCTGATCCTGGGCGGTCTGGCGCTGGCCTACGGGCTCGACGCCTCCTTCGCGCTGGTCGCGGGCGTTTACGTCCTGATGCAGGTGTCCTACACCTGTGGGCTCAAGCGCATCGCCCTCGTGGACATCCTGATCATTTCCGCGGGCTTCGTGCTGCGCGCGCTGGCGGGCGCGGTGGCGATCCACGTGACGATATCGTCCTGGCTGCTCCTGTGCACCCTGCTGCTGGCGCTTTTCCTGGCGCTCTGCAAACGGCGGCACGAACGGGTGACCTTGCAGGGCGGCGACGGTCAGACCCGGCCGAGTCTGCGCGGCTACGATCCGCGCCAGCTCGACATCCTCGTCCCCGCCGCCGGCGTCGCCACCCTCGCCGCGTATGTCCTCTACACCCAGTGGCCGGACACCGTCGCGAAATTCGGCTCGCGCAAACTGGCCCTCACGATCCCGTTCGTCGCGTTCGGGCTCTACCGCTACCTCCACCTCGTCTATCGCCGCGAGCTCGGCGGGCGACCCGAACAGATCCTCCTCACCGACCTTCCGCTCCTCGTCAACGTCGCCCTCTACGGCGCCACGGTGCTCGGCCTGTTGCTGTGGCGGTGACGGAGGGACACGTAACGGGTAGCGGGGCGCGCGTAGCGGGTGGAAAATACAAGCGTGATTCGCCCTCGTCACTCGCACTCGTCCCCCGCACGGCCTCGTCGCCTCTTGCACCCGCTCCCCGCTACTTTCCTCTCGCCTCCCCACCACTACATGGCTATGTTGGCCATATGAAACAGGCCACCATATCCTACACGAAGAACAACCTCAGCAAACTGCTGGAGCTGGTGAAGCGCGGGGAGACGGTGACCATCCTCGACCGCACGAAGCCCGTCGCCCGGCTCACACCCATGCCCGCCACGGGCGATACCGATCTGGACCGCCGCCTGAACGACATGGAGCGCCGCGGGATCATCCGGCGGGGCACGGGGAAAATGCCGGACTGGATCCTGAAGGAACCACCGCCCAAAGCACTAAGCGGATTCAGCCTCAGCGATGCCATTATCCGGGAACGCGAGGAGGGGCGGTGAGATACTGGGATTCGTCCGCACTGGCATCCATGCTGATCAACGATGCCCATTCAGCCGCCGCCACCCGCGCACTCGACGAGGATGCGAGAATCACCACATGGTGGGGAACGGTGGTGGAATGCCATTCGGCCATCTGGAATAACGAACGCCGGGGGTTGCTCACCGCTCCGGAAGCGGCCGCAGCCGAGTCACGCATGCAATCCATGCGCAACACGTGGACGGAAGTGGCGCCGTCCGAAACGGTTCGCGCCATTGCCCTGCGATTTCTGCGCGTCCACGAGTTGCGCGCGGCCGATTCCCTGCAGTTGGCCGCAGCCTATGTCGCCGCGGAGGATCGCTCGGAATCCATTTATTTCGTCTCCAACGATCGCCGGCTGGTCGCGGCCGCGCGACTCGAAGGATTTATGATTATTTCCCATTAAGGAACACCCATGAGCGAATCCACCATCCAGGTCATCAGCAAGCAGGCTGCGTCGCGGAAAATTGTCGAGGTCGCGGGCGAGGTCCACGCGGACGTCGTCAAGAAACACAGGAAGCCGTCCCTGCGCTTTCCGATCCGCTCGCTCGCGAACGTGAAGTACGACGTGAAGCGCGGGCACTTCGAGATCCTCAACAAGACCGCGACGCGCACGCTGTCGTACAACACGGTCAAGACGTTCGCGCAGTCCATGCGCCTGCTCGCGACGACGAAGAACGACCTGCTCGACAAGGACGACATCGCGGGAAAACGCGAGATCTACTACAACTCGAAGAGCTGGGGCGAATGCCGGTTCGACGAGCAGCCCGAATCCGACACGCTGCTCGACGACATCGAGGCGATGCTCGCGATCAACCGCGAACAGCTCGGCTACATCCCCGAGGAGCGCGGCGGCGAGGTCTGCGGCCCGATCGTCGTGATTGATCGCGATCCCGACACCGGCAAGGACATCAAGATTGACTGCACGAAGCTCGGCACCGGCGCGTGGAGCATCCCGTCCCGCGTCGAGCACATGCGCTTCCAGACCAGGGCGAAGTTCGTGCTCACGGTCGAAACCGCCTCGCTGTTCCAGCGCCTCGTGCATCACCGCTACTACGCGAAGGCGAATTGCGTGATCATCTCGATGAGCGGCGTGCCCACGCGCGCGTGCCGGCGCTTCATCCGCCGCCTCGCGGACGACCAGAAGATCCCGGTCCTCGCCTTCACCGACGGCGACCCCTACGGCTACTGCAACATCTACCGGACGTTGAAGGTCGGCTCCGGCCAGGCCGCGCACATCAACCGCTACTTCTGCGTGCCGACCTGCCACTACCTCGGCGTCACCCCGCAGGACATCATTGATTACGACCTCGAAGACGCCACGCATCCGCTGGAAGAGGCCGACATCAAACGCGCGAAAGACGCGCTCAAGAACGACCCCTTCATCAAGCACTACAAGGAATGGCAGCAGGCATTGGAGCAGATGCTCAAGATGGGCGTCCGCATCGAGCAACAGGCCTTCGCCAAACACGGCCTGAATTTCGTTTTGGACCATTATCTGCCGGAGAAGTTGAAAAAGGCTAAGTTCCTCCCATAATTTCTGCTATACAAACCCCATGTCAGCAGAAAGCGATGCCCGTATAGTCATTGATCGCCTCCTCCGCGACGCCGGATGGGACATCGAAGACAAAGCCATCGTCTCGACTGAAGAACCCGCCGCGGATGGCCGGGCCGATTATCTCCTCAAGAATGGTCGCGGCCAGCCCCTGACCGTAATCGAAGCCAAGCGTTTCAGCATTGATCCCTACACGGCAAAGAAACAGGCGCGCGCGTATGCCTCTAGCCTGCTCGCGCCGTATGTCCTGCTGAGCAACGGACGGGAGCACTATTTCTGGGATTACGAAACGGGGGAGCCCCGCGCCGTGTTGGGCTTTCCCTCGCCCGCCGATCTCGACCGCCGGAGCAACCTGCGCCAGCATCGCCGAGGCACGTTGGACCAATCATTGCGCGCCATACCGTACCCCGGCACATTCCGCTTCAAGGGGGAGGAGTGCGAAGCGCGTTCCTTCCAGATCGACTGCATGAAGACCGCCGACGACGCTCTTCTCGCGGGACGCCGCCGCATGCTGTTTGAAATGGCAACGGGAACCGGCAAGACCCTGACCGTGGCCATGCTTATCAAGCGCTGGTTCCAGTCTGCGGCCGTTTCCCGCGTGCTCTTCTTGGCGGATCGAATCGAACTCGCCAAACAGGCCAAGGAAACCTTCGACGATTACCTTCGGGATCACCCGGGGCAATTGCTGTATGGAGGCAAGCGCAGCCTCGAAGGCCAGATCGTCGTCGGCACGCTCGACACCATCGCGGGCCAGCTCGGGCCAGAGGGCTTCGGTCATGCCTATTTCGACCTCGTCATCACAGACGAATGCCACCGGTCCATCTACAACACCCACCGCGCCACCCTCGCCCATTTCGACGCCATCCATATCGGCCTGACCGCGACGCCGAACCCCGGCGAACTCCGCTGGATTAATGCTCACGAGCGCCAGCTTATCCGCAGCACCTACATGTTCTATGACTGCTGGGACAGCGTGAAACAGGAAGGGCGGCCCACCTTCGCCTACACCATCCAGCAGGGCATCAAGGACAAGTTCCTCGCGGATTACTCCATCTATGCCGCCGAATCGCGCCTGACCTTCGAGGGCACCGAGTGGGAAGACGAGGAAATCGGCATTGGCGATTGGGGCCGCACCGTGGAATCCGAGGATCGCCTCAAGCTGATCATCGAAGAATACTTCCGCGTGGAGGAGGATCGCCCCCAGGATCGCCCCCGCAAAACGATTCTCTTCGCGGTCACGGAGCGGCAGGCCAGCATCATTGAGCGGCTGCTAAACCGCCTGCTCCCCGACGCCGCCTGCCATCGCATCGCAGCCCAGACCGGACGCACCGCAGCGGAAGTGCGTCAGTCCTTCGCGGAAA
This sequence comes from uncultured Verrucomicrobiota bacterium, assembly GCA_964388845.1. Classification (GTDB taxonomy): domain Bacteria; phylum Verrucomicrobiota; class Kiritimatiellia; order CAIVKH01; family CAIVKH01; genus JAMLJG01. The sequence goes on along the minus strand of CAYMCD010000009.1, from coordinate 32,942 downwards.
AGATCACCTGCTACTCCAACAACGGAAATCCCAGACCCGTCATCGATCGTTTCAAGTATGACCCCCTGCCCGTCAGCGCCGTTTCCGTGGACATGCTCGACACAGGCTACGACCACAAAGAGGTCGAGAACCTGATCATGCTGCGGCCCACCACGTCGGCCATCAAATACGCCCAGATGCGCGGACGCGGCAGCCGTCTTTGCCCCCGGATCGGAAAGACGTCGTTTCTCATCTACGACTTTGTCGGCAATCACGCGCGCTTCAATGATCCCGGCCAGCTCTACCACAAACCCAAGCCTGGGGGGCCTCGGCCTAAACCGCCGGAGGATGAAGGCGAGGGGGAGGGCCCGACGCCCGGACCGCAGCCACCGCCGCCACCACCTCCGCCGCCTCGCGAATTCATGGTGATTGCCGAGGGTTCTTTGGAGGACGACATCCGCAAGCGCGAGGTGATTCATGTCGGCCCTGACGGACTCGCCATCGACCGGAAATCCTACCAGGAGCACTGGCAGCGCCGGATCATTGAGCTGAAGGCCACTGATCCCGTCGTCCAGCGCATCCTCGCCGGCGAGTCCGTGGCCGAGGACGAGTGGGAGGAGCTCGCGCGCCGGTTGAACGCGCCTGAATTGTGGTTCGACGAGTCAGCGCTTCGTAAAGCATTCGAACAGCCCAGCGGCTCGTTGAGCGACTTCATCCGCGCCGCGCTCGGCCTCTACACGTTCCCCACCCGCGAACAGCGCATCGAACGCGCCTTCAACGCATGGGTTGCCGAACACTCGGACAGCATCAAGCCCGAACAAGCCCGCATCCTCGGCCTGCTCCGCAACGTCGTGATGTCCGCCGCACGCGAGACCCGCTACGACCTGCTCAAGCCGGATGTATTCAACAAGGCCCCGTTCACCCTGCTGGGCGGGCGGAAGAAGATGGACGCCATTTTCGGACACGACAAACTCGACGAAATCCTCGACGACCTGCGCCGCGTGATCGAGGCCGCCTGACCCCATGGACAACACGTCACTCCAAAACATCCTGAAACGACTCTGCAAAGTCATGTGGGAGTCGAACGTCACCGACCCCCTGACCTACGTCACCCAGATTGCCTACCTGCTCTTCCTGAAAATGCTGGAGGAAATGGACGCCGAACAGGCCGCGCCGAAAAAGAAATCCCTGTTCACGACCGTCAAGATCGAGGGCGATGACGTGGATTTTGACGCGCTCCGCTGGAGCAAACTCACCTCCGATCCCGACAACGAACGCATGCTGCGCACGCTTCGCGATCTGTTGCCCAAGTTCGCCCTGCATCCCGCGCTCTCCCCCGGCGCGCGCGCCATCTTCGACGATGCCCGCATTATGATCCCCGACGGCGCGACGCTGCGCCGCGCCGTGGACATCATTTCGCCGCTGCACCTGTTGAGCGAGGACGCGGACATCAAGGGCGACCTGTTCGAGACCCTGTCCAGCGATCTCGGCCAGCAGAAACGCTCCGCCCAGTTCCGCACTCCGCGCCACCTCATCCGCGTCATCGTGGAGATGGTCAACCCGACCATCGGCGGCACCGTGTGCGACTCGGCCTGCGGCACCGGCGGCTTCCTCATCGCCGCGTGGGACCACATCCTGCTCGCAAACACCTCCCCCGAGTTCGTGCGTACCGTTTCCACCTCGTACGGGACCACCATCCGACGCGGGATTGGCGACCAGCTCAAACCGAGCCAGTGGGAGGTCCTGCAGAAGCACACGCTGCACGGCTTCGATGGCGAACAGACGTTCGTTCGCATGACCGCCATGAACGCGCTGCTGCATGGATTCGACCACTCGCCCATCGTCCGGCGCGACTCCATCGGCGGCAGCGAGGACAAGTGGGACGAAATCCAATTCGACTACATCCTCGAAAACCCGCCCTTCTCCGGCGCCGCCCAATCGCCCAAGCGCTCCCTGCGCGTCGAGAAGGGCGACAAGTACGTCCTGTTCCTCGCCGCCGCCCTGCGCAGCCTCAAGCCGGGCGGTCGCGCCGGCATCGTCCTGCCCAACGGCATCCTCTTCGGCGACACGCGCTCGCATACCGAGGTCAAGAAGCGCCTGCTCGCCGAATGCGACCTGCAAGCCGTCGTCATGTTGCCCAAGGGCATGTTCGAGCCGTACACCCCGAATCCGACCTGCTTCCTGATCTTCGAGAAGACCGGCAAGCCGACCAAGGAGACGTGGTTCTTCAAGGTGGACGGCGATGGCTCCTCGCTCAAGAAGGCCCGCAAATTCGGCCCCCAGTTCCGCAACGACTTCCCCGACCTGCTGAAGATGTGGCCCAAGCGGAAAACCGAAGACGGCCGCGCCTGGCGCGTCCCGGCCAGGAAGATCATCGAAAACGACTACAACCTCACCCTCGCCAGCCTCGGCCTCGTCGAGGCCGAGAAGACCGACCACGGCGAACCCGAAGACCTCCTCGCCAGTATCGCCGAGAAAGAGCGGCGGATTCTGGAACTTGTGGAGGAGATGCGGGGGTTGGTTTCGTCAAGTTCATGAGGGGCGGGGACAGAAGGGACCAAGGGGGTGTACCGGGGTTCATCCCGCCGCACGGCGGATATGAGCAGCTGCACTCCTATCAGAAGGCGGTCATTTTCTACGATGCCACGGTTCATTTCTGCAAGCGGTTCATCGACAAGAAGGACCGAACCCACGACCAGATGGTGCAAGCCGCCCGGTCGGGGAAGCAGAATATCGTCGAAGGCATCCAGATCTCCGGCACATCGAAGGAGCTTGAGCTCAAACTGACAAACGTGGCGCGCGCCAGTCAGGAGGAGTTGATCGAGGATTACCGTGATTTCCTTCGCAACCGCGGCATTCCCGAATGGACGCTGGAGCACCCCTACACCCGTCGGCTTCGCGAGTTGAACAGGACCCCCGGCGCGAACTACGAAACCTTCCGAAAGGGCATCGAGCATCCAGACGCGGCGATTTGCGCCAACGTCATCATCGGTTTGATCAAGATCACCTGCTATCTCCTGGATCAGCAGATTCGCGCGCTGGAAAAGGCCTTCGTGGAGCAAGGCGGTCTCCGCGAAGCCATGACCCGCGCCCGGCTCTCCCACCGATCCCGGAACCAACCCCCATCCGCCCCATGATCCCCTCCGTCCCTTCCGTCCCTGGTCACCGCCTTCACAAGGGCCGGAATCTCAAGCCGCTTCGCCTGTGTGTTGCGCCTAAGGAGATTTGGAATCCGGCCCGCCAGCCAAGGGAGCGCATTCGCTATGTGGAACTGTCGAACATCGACAGTCAGCGTGGCCTAATCACTGGATGGTCCGAGATTCCTGGTCATGAAGCGCCAAGCCGGGCCAAGAAGATCATACGAGCCGGCGATGTATTGTTCGCGACGACTCGGCCTAATCTGAAGAACATCGCCATCGTTCCACCGGAGCTGAACGATCAGATTTGCTCAACGGGTTTCTGTGTCTTGCGTCCCAAGCCCGATGTAATCGAAACCGGTTGGCTTTTCGCTGCGTGCCGCAGCGATATTGTGCTGACCCAGATTCTGAAACATGACGAGAAGAACGCGTACCCATCGGTTAGCGACGACGAGGTGCTTGACGCGCTAATCCCCGTCCCACCCCTCGACGAACAGCGCCGCATCGTGGCGCGGATCGAGGCGCTGACGATCCGGCTGGAACAAGCCCGCCAAGCCCGACAGGCGGCTATCCTTGAGGCGGTCAGCTTATCGCGCTCGGTCATCTCAGCCACTTTCGACACGCTCGATGAAACGCCGACAAGGAAGCTCGGTGATATCGCCGGGATCATTGGCGGCAACTCAATTCCCGAAGATGGCCCGCGGCCCGAATCCGAAGATGACCGAGTTGGTTTAATGAAAGTCTCGGACATGAACACTTCGGGCAATGAAAGCGTGATCGCAAGCTGCCGTATCGAGACAACGAGAGCGTATGCAAGAGCGCAGCGGCTGCGGGTTGTGCCGCGCGGCGCAATTGTGTTCCCTAAACGAGGCGGCGCGATTGCGACCAATAAGAAGCGCAAGCTCGCCATTCCCGCCGCGCTCGATCCCAACATGATGGGAGTCTTCCCGATCGAAGGCAGTGGCCTGAGTTCGGAATTCCTTCGCTGCTGGTTTGAGTCTATCGATCTCTCCGAGCTTCAAGAAGATGGTGGCATTCCTCAGGTGAACAAGAAGCACCTCGATCCATTGGAGATTCCTGTTCCAACCCTCCCCGAGCAGCGCCGGATCGTGGACCGGCTGGACGCGTTGGCCGCGAAACAGTCAGAGCTCCGCCGATTGCAGTCCGAGACGGAGGCGGAGTTGGACGCATTCACGCCTGCGCTGCTGGCGAAGGCGTTCCGGGGGGAGTTGTAGGTGTTTCCGTTCGTCTTCCCGCCGCACTTCCGGCTCATTGACCTCGTGGCCTATACCCGGCGCGGGGCGTTTGATCCGGGCTGGTTCGATGGACCGGTGGAACTCGATTTCTCGCGCCTCCAGTTTGCCGGGCCGGGCGCGATGGCGTGCATCAAGGCGTTGCTGGCCCGGGCGCAACGCAACACACCGGAAGTCCGCTGCTCGGTCCTGCACCAGATGCAGGACCCGGTGCGCTACATCGCGCGCATGGATTTCTTCACGGACGATCTGCGATGGGACATGCCGGGCGCGCAGTTCGATTTCGTGCGCCGCGAGTCGGCGGGCCGCTTCATGCCCATCCGCAACCTGCGCTTCCTCCGCGAAACCGATCCGGCCTCACTTGAAACGGTGCGCTGCTTCGAGATTTCGGACAGACGTATCACGAACACCCTGCAATATGCCCTATCCGAATTGAGTGACAACGCCTTGCAGCATGCGGGCTCGCCCACCGGGGCCTTCGTAGCCGCGCAGCGGTATCCCAAGACGGGCGAAGTCCACTTCACCATCGTGGACACCGGGCGCACGATCCGCGGGCACCTGGCCATGAACCCGAAATACGCGGACATCGCGACGGACCAAGCGGCCATCGAGACCGCCCTCCGCCCTTTCGTGACCGGCACACGGCTTCCTCGCCCCGGCGAGGGACAATTGGAATATGAGAACCAGGGCCTCGGTCTTACCGTGGTGGACGCCCTCGCAAAGCGCTGCGGAGGAAGACTATACATCTGGTCTGGAACGGCTCTCTACCGCAGCGGAATCGGGGTTGAAACCATGCCGCTCGCCTGGCCGGGTACCATCGTCTTCTTGAATCTCCCTTCACAAATCAACGTCAACCACCTAGATTTGATCAGGGAGATCGATCAGCTCAAGGCAACGCGTACGAAGCTAACGTTCGGAACATGAACATCATCGTCCATGTCAGCGCCATGATTCACCCCGGTGCCATCACGGGCCGCCATAGCGGCCGGGTGATGCGCGAGGCGGTGGCTGCTGCCATGGAGCAGCGTGGCACGGTGGTGGTGGATTTCGCGGATGTCGAGATGATCACGCAGTCGGCGGCGGATGAATTCATCGGCCGCATCATGCGCGAGCATCCCGAGTGGATTCGGCGCATGCGTTTCGACCACTGCGAACCCGGCGTACAGGAAATGATCCAGTGGGCCGCCGATCATGCCGACGCCGTGTACCGCGCACAGGAACCCGCGCACGCGTAAGCCCGTGCGCAGCAGTTTCCACCTTCCCCGCCTGAGCCTGCTGCTGCTTTGCTTCATCTCCCTGCCGCTGCTGGCCTTCGGCTATGACGCGGCGCAGGCGGCGGGGGATATGGCGGCGGGTGGCACGTTGAGCGAGCGCGTGCCGTGGGCGGAGATCCTCGGGCCGATGGCGCCGGTGGCCTTGTCGCCGTTTTTCGGGATGGCGTGTCTGTCGGGCGTGTCGATGCTGGTGACGCGCGGGGTGTTGCCGGAGAACGCGTTCCTCGACGCGCACCCGGTGCTGACGCACCCGGCGTTTTTCGGCGTCTTCCTCGCGCTCGCGGTGTTCACCTCCCTGCCCCGCCTGACGAAAGTCAGCAAGCCGCTCGCGCTGGCGTGCGACACGCTGGAGACGTATGCCGGGCTCGTCGCGGTGGTCGCGGTGCAGCTTGTGCGGAAGCTGCTGGAGGCGCCGGACGGCGGCGAGGCGGTCGTCGCCGCGGGTTTCGCGGGGATTCCCACCGAGCTGCTGCTGGCGGGGTTGTCCGTCGCCAACTTTATCGTGATCCAGACCGTGCGGCTCTTCTTCGAATTGCTGGTCTGGATTTCGCCGATCCCGCTGCTCGACGCGATTTTCGAAGCGGCGAACAAAATCGTCTGCGCGGGGCTCGTCGCGCTCTACGCCTTCAGCCCATGGGCGGCACTGGCCCTCAACGCGCTGATGTTCCTGCTGTGCCTCGCGCTGTTCCGCAAGGCGAAGGACGGCATCCGCGCGATGATGACGCGCCTCAAAACCGCGGCGCGCTGGTTGCGCGACCGGCTGCGCCCTACCGCGCAACGGGCGGGCTGATGGCGGCGCGATAGGCGGCCGCCATGTCGCCGGGCGCCTGCACGCTGAAGCCGAGATCGCGCAACAGGCCGTCCTCCAGGCTGTAGATCCAGCCCAGCACCGCGACGTTCCGGCCGCCTTCCCATGCCTGCCGGAGGATGCTGGTTTCGCAAACGTTCATCGCCTGCTCGATGACATTCAATTCGCACATTCGATCCAGCCGCGCCGCATCGTTCGGAAGAGCCGCCAACTGGCCCGCGTGCTTGCGCTGCACGTCCTGGATGTGGCGCAGCCAGTTGTCAATCAGGCCCAGCGGCTGGTCGCGCAGCGCGGCCGCGACGCCGCCGCAGCCGTAATGCCCGCACACGATGACCCGGTCCACCTTCAGCACATCCACGGCGTATTGCAGAACCGAGAGACAGTTCAGGTCCGTGTGGACCACCACGTTGGCCACGTTCCGATGCACAAACAACTCGCCCGGCAACAGGCCGACGATCTCGTTGGCCGGCACGCGGCTGTCCGAACATCCGATCCACAGGTAGTGCGGATTCTGCTGCTGGAGCAGGCGGCGAAAGAACATCGGGTCCTGGGCCTTCATCTTCGCCGCCCAGGCGCGGTTGTTGGCGAAAAGCTGGGGTCGGGCCGGCATGGCCCCAGTGTAGCAGGGCCGCGGGCGCGCGCTACGCGAAAATCGCGGGCTCCGCGGCGACCGGCGCGGAGGCGCGGGCCGCGGCGGGCTCCGGCCACGCAATGATTTCCATGCTGCCGTCCACGTGTTCGACCAGCGCGGTGCAGCTTTCGACCCAGTCTCCGGTGTTGTAGTACGCGATGCCGCCGAAATCGCGGACCGCGGCGCGGTGGATGTGGCCGCACACGATGCCGTCCACGCCGTGGCGTCGGGCCGCGCTCGCGACCGCGTCCTCGAATCGGTCAATGAACATCAGCGCGTTCTTCACTTTGTGCTTCAGCCACTGCGAGAGCGACCAGTACGGGTAGCCGAAGCGGCGGCGGATCCGGTTGAACCACCGGTTGAGCCAGATGGTGAAGTCGTACATGACGCTGCCCAAGTGAGCCATCCATTGGGCCGTGGTGACGACGCCGTCGAACTCGTCCCCGTGCAGCACGAGCAGCTTCCGGCCGTCCACGGTCGTGTGCCCGGTCTGCCGCCGGATCGTGATGCCGCCGAGCTGCAGGCCGTCGTAATCGCGGGCGAAGCTGTCGTGGTTGCCGGGGATGTAGGTGATCCGGCACCCCTTGCGCGCGCGCCGCAGGATCTTCTGGATCACATCGTTGTAGCTCTGCTTCCAGAACCAGCCGCGCTTGAGGCGCCACCCGTCAAAGACGTCGCCCACGAGATAGAGGTACTGGGAATCGTGGTGCTTGAGGAAATCGAGCAAGCGCTCGGCCTGGCAGGCGGTCGTCCCGAGATGGATGTCGGAGATCCAGATGGCGCGGAATTGGCGTTCGGCGGGGGCATTCACGACAGGATTTCCTCCTCTATGCGCGCCGGCGCGGGACGGGCCGCGAGCCGGTGCAGGTTCCAAAAGGCGCGGAACGATTTCTCGGGCGTCTGTTGCAGCGCCCAGCGCCGGGCCTCGGCGCCCATGAAGCGCCGGGCCTCCTCGTCGGCCAGGACGGCTTCGGCCTGGCGGGCCAGCAAGGTCGGGTTCATCGGCTCGACGACGAACCCCGTGCGGCGCGGCAGCATCGTGTCCTTGGGCCCGCCGTCGTTAGAGACCAGCACCGGAAGGCCGGACGCCTGCGCCTCCAGCAGGACGACGCCGAAGGTGTCGGTCCGGCTCGGGAACACAAACAGGTCCGCCGACGCATAGTGACGCGCGAGATCCTCGCCGCGCCGCAGGCCCGCGAACACGACGGGCAGGCCGGCGAGCGCCCGGCGCAATTCCGCCTCGTACGGGCCTTCGCCGACCACGACGAGGCCGACGTCGGGCCGCCGAGCCGCCAACAGGCGGAACGCCTCGGCGAGGCAGGGCAGGTTTTTCTCGCGCGAGACGCGCCCGACGTAGAGCAGCCAGTGCCGGATGCGCGCCCCCCACGCCGCGCGCAGCGCGGGATCGCGATGGTCCGGTGTGAACGCATCGGTCCGCACGCCCCGCCCCACGACCGCCACGCGGTCCGCGGGCAGGCCGTGGTGGATGAGCTTGCGCCGGATGTCGGTCGAGGGCGCCGCCACGCGCTCCATCTGACCGTAGAACCATCGCATGAAGCGCCACGCCGTGTACTCCATCTGCGGATCGCCCGTCAGGTCCGCGGCGTAGGACGGAAAATCCGTGTGGAACGTGCCGACCACCGGGATGCCGTGCCGCCGCGCCGCCGCAAGCCCCAGCAGGCCCATCGGGCCGGGAGTCGAGAGATGCACGACATGCGGCGGCGCCTGCGCGAAGCGTCGGAAGACTTCCCGCACCTGCGGCATGCACAACCGAAGGCCCGCATAGGCGCCGAGGGTCACAGCGCCGACCGGGGCGAAGCGCACGCCGCCCGGAAACGAATCCTCAAATCCGCAGTGGTGGATGCAGAGGCCCGCCTGCTCGCGTTCCGCCGCCGCGTTCCACTGGCGCAGCGTCGTGGCCACTCCGCTCGTGTGGTCCGGGGCATCCACGAACAGGCCGACCCGCGGCCGTTCACAGGCCGCCGGAGCGCGCGTCCACGGCTGCGGCGGTTGCGCGATGGGCTGGTAGACGATGTCGTAGGACGTGCACATGTCGTAGAGCACGTGGTGCACCGTGAAGGCCGACTCCTGACCGGCCAGGGATCGCAGCGGGGCGACGAGGCGGTGCCAGTTCACCATGTCCGCCGGCCGCCACGAGCGGGCGGACGACAGGTTCCGCAAGGCCGTGGGCAGACGTGCGCGCTCATGGAGCATGCGGATCATGGCGGTCCCTCCTTCTGATGCGCCCCAGCAGGCGCCAGCCGTGTCAGGACCTGGTGAGAGAGCCGCGAGAAATTCGTTCCGCCCCGGATGGGACCGGACAAGCGCGGACAATTGCGTTAACCTTGCGCCCCATGAATGGAAACCTCATGGGAGGTCCCTGGCTTATCGTGGACGGCATCGCGCCCTTCTTCCGCGAGGTGGCCCGCCCGCGGATCAACTGGTCCAAGATCCCCTTCGCGGACCTGGAGGTTGACGGCCAGCCGGACCCGGCGCTGCTGCAACGCATCGAGTCCGATTTCGCGCGGTACTGCGAGCGGGCCGCGGCGTACGGATTCAACGCCATCACCCTCGACGATCTCGCCCATCTCGTGGACCACCCCGGCTACACCCGCGGGCTGCGCGGCAAGATCGCGACCTACCAGACGTTCTACACGCGCCTCTTCGCCCGCGCCGTGGAGCACGGCTTGCGCCCGCTGATCACGACCGACCTCATGTTCTTCAACCCGGCCCTCGACCGCGAACTGGCCCGCGATCCGGCCCGCATCCGCGCCTTCCTCGCGGGCGCGCTGGCGGCCTTCTTCGGGCGGTTCCCCGAGGTTGCCGGCGTGGTCACCCGCATTGGTGAGACGGACGGCGTGGATGTCCGCGGAAGTTTCCGCAGCGAACTCGTGATCCGCAGTCCCCGCCAGGCGCGGCGCTACCTGCGGGCGCTCCTGCCCGTGTTCGAGGCCCACCGGCGCTGGTGGTTCTTCCGCACCTGGAGCGTAGGCGCCTACCGCATTGGCGACCTGATCTGGAACCGCGAGACCCTGCACGCCACGTTCGACGGCGTCCGCGGCGACCGCCTGATCCTGTCCATGAAGTATGGGGAAACGGATTTCTTCCGATATCTCCCGCTGAACCCCCAGCTGTTCCGAGGCCACCTGCCGCGCATCGTGGAACTCCAGGCGCGCCGCGAGTACGAGGGCGCGGGCGAGTATCCGTCGTTCATCGGAGGCGACTACGAGCAGTACCGCAATCAGCTCCGCCGGTGCCCGCATCTGGCCGGCGTCATGGTGTGGTGCCAGACCGGCGGCTGGACCCGGTTTCGCCGGCTCACCTTCGGTGCGAACTCCTCCGTCTGGAACGAGATCAACACCTGGACGGCGCTCCGCCTGTTCCGGGACGGCGTCACCGCCGCGGAGGCGGTGGAGCAATGGCGGCAGCGGTGGGCGCCCCGGCTCGACGGCGGGTGTTTGCTCCGCCTGTTGCGGCTGTCCGAGGAGGTCATCATGGAACTCCTCTACACTGACGATTTCGCGCGCCAAAAGCTGTTCTTCCGGCGGTTCCGCGTGCCCCCGTTGCTGTCCGTGTTCTGGGACCACGTGCTCGTCAACCATCCCGTCCGCCAGTTCCTCAGATGTTTCGTGACCGACGGCGAGGCGAAGGTGCTGCAGGGGCAACGCGCGCTGGAGAAGATCCGCGAGATGCATCGGATGGCGGACGAAATCGGGTTGCCGGCCCGCGATCTGGCGTTCCAGTACGACACGTTCGCCATCCTTGCCGCCGCGCGGGAGTACTACTTCCGCGAGTTCACGCCGGACATCGCGGCACGCCTGTCGGCGATGCGCGAATCCTACCGCGCGCGACACGACCCCCGCTACCACATCCATCTCGATTTCCGGCCCGCGCGGATCAAGCGGGCGCGGCTCCAACGCTATCTCGCCATCCTGTTGCGCCGCCGGCGCGGATATCGTCTGGTGGATCAGCTATTCACGGTGCGCCTGCTGGGCTGGATTTACCCGCTGGTCCGGCGCCTCAGCCGCGCGTGGACGCCGGAGTTCTCCCGCACCCAGGCCATGGGGCTCGACGCGCTGTTCAAGTAGCGCTCAGCCGCGCGGCGACGGGCCGGTCCTTCGGCGGGGCGGCCCGCCGATCCAAGCGCGCAACAACCAGCCGCCCGCCACGGCGGCCAGGGCCGAGCCCGCGGCAACGGGCAGTGCGTGCCACAGCAGTCCGTGCAGCGGATCGGCGCTGGAACACTGGAGCGCCGCCACGCCCGCGCCCCAACCCGCCCCGGCCAATCCGGCCAGCGACCCGATGAGGAGAGGTCGCAGCGGCGCCGCCCGGCGCGCCATCCAGAACAGGACCGCCGCGGGCCACAGCGTTCCCGCGGCGATGCCCGTCGCGCACGGCGTGCCGTGGTCGAAGGTACCGCCCGCGACCAGCCAGCGCAGGGCGAACAGCAGCGCCCAGGCGGCGGCGGCGACGCGCGCGACCCAGGCCGTCCTTGCCGCGCGCGGATCGCCCGGCACGCTGAGCGCGAGCGCGGCGGCACCCGCGGCCAGCGCAAACACGAGCGGCAATGCCAGTTCGGCGCAGCGAAACGGCGTCCGAAAGAAAGCGCCCAGGGGGCCGCACGCGTTCCCGAACGCGATCTGCAATCCGGCGCCGAGGACGGAGAGGGCGACCCAGGCGGCCCAGCGGACGAGGACCGGCCGGATTCGCGGGCGCGGCGGCTCCGCCGCCAGGGTCTTGATGAGTTCATCCGTTTTCATTCGACGCTCCCAACCGTTTCCGCATCGCCGCATAGGCTCGATGCGCGATCACCTTCACATTCGACTCGCCCAGCCCGGTGGCGTCCGCGACCTCGCGGACGCTGCAGCCATCCAGCTTCAGCAACCGCACAACCTGGCGCTGCCGTTCGGGCAACGCCGCCAGCGCGGCGCGGACCTCCTCCGCGCGCGCGTGGGGCGCCCCGTGCGGTTCATCCGCCGCGAGGGCCACGAGCTGTTCGTCGGCCACCTCGTGCAGATCCACGCGCGCGCGGCGCCGGCGCGCGTCGGAAATCCGGTGCCGCGCGATCGCATGGAACCAGGGCAGGAACGGCCGCGCCGGATCGTAGGTGTGCCGGGCTTTATGCACCGCGATGAGCACCTCCTGGGCCACATCCTCCACATCCCGCTCCGCCCTCAACAGGAGCCGAGCCAGACGGCGCGCGCGATCCGCCAGCTCCTCCAGCAGCGCGGCGTAGGCGGAGGCGTCTCCCGTCTGGGCCCGCCGCATGCCGGCCGCCAGCCAGGCCTCATCCTGCCGAACGCTTGTTGTGGATTCATCCATGGGGCTATGCGCCGCCGGGCATCCGGCCGTTACAGGAAACAGTGTAACCGAATGACGGGTTCCTGCGCACAGGGAAATGAACGCGCCTCCCGGCAGGGGGCGCAAGGAGATCAGCACATGAACCGAATAATCCGCAAGTCCGTGTTCGCGGCCGCCCTGTTGGCAGCCGCCCAGTTGACGCATGATGCGCTGGCCGCCGGGACAAGCTATACGCCCGGATCGCTCGCCGCCGCGCGCGATGAAGGCAAGACCATCGTGCTCGAATTCCACGCGCCGTGGTGCGGGACGTGCCGGAAGCAGACGGCGGCGCTGTCCGAGCTCGCCGGTGAACAGGCCCTGGCCAGCGTGGTTTTCCTGAAGGCCGACTTTGACAGCGAGAAGGCGCTTCGGAAGGAACTGCGGGTGGGCAAACAGTCCACGCTGGTCGTCTTCAAGGGCGCCCGGGAAATCGCCCGCGCCACGGGCACGACGGCGAAAGACGAGCTGCGAAACCTCATCGAACAAGGGCTGTGAAGAGCGGGCCGGACGATCCCGATCCCCAGGAGAAGCTTCCATGACCCCTTACCTGTTGAGCGGAGCGGCCGGCCTGCTCACCGCCCTTTCCCCCTGTGTGTTGCCGGCGCTGCCCTTCATGGTCGGCAGCGCCGCGCAGCGCCATCGCCTGGCCCCGCTGGCGCTCGCCGCCGGCATGGTGATCGCGTTCACCGTGCTGGGCGCGGCCCTCGCCGCGGTCGGCCAGGCGGTGGATCCCGCCTGGTTCCGCTACGGGGCGGCGGCCCTGATGCTTGCGGCCGGATTGCTGATGGTGAACCACCGCCTGCACGCCCTCTTCGCGCGCCGGATGAGCGGCATGGCCAGCGGGGCCAACAGTTCCATGGACACGTTGCAACGGAAAGGTCTTTTCGGCCAATGCGCGGCAGGCGCGCTGCTCGGCGCGGTCTGGAGTCCGTGCGTCGGCCCCACCCTCGGCGCGGCGACCGGGCTCGCCGCTCAATCCGGCGGGCTGGCGCCCGCCACGGTCATGATGTTTCTGTTCGGCATCGGAGCGGCCGTCCCGCTGCTGGTGGTGGCCTATGGCTCCCGCCGCTGGTTCATGGCCCGGCGGGATCGGCTCATCCGCGTCGGCGAACAGAGCCGGATCTGGCTCGGCTGGGTCATGCTGGGCGTCGGCTGCCTGGTCCTGAGCGGCCTCGACAAGATTCTCGAGGCCGCGCTGCTGACCGTCATCCCCGACGCCTGGATCAACCTCATCACCTCGATTTAGCAAACCAACCCCCAAGGAGCGGAGAAATGAAGAAGTCCATTGCCCTGTTGTTCGCGCTCGCCTCGCTGGATGGCTCCGAAGCCGCCGAGCCCATGAAATGGAAGGTGGATGCGGATCACAGCGCCATCGGGTTCCGCGTCAAACACCTGTTCACGCCCGTGTCCGGCGTGTTCGAATCGTTCTCAGCGGACATCCGGCTCGATCCCGCGTCGCCGGAGACGGCCTCGTTCAGCGCCTCCATCCCGGTGGATTCGATCTCAACGCGAAACAAGAAGCGGGACAACCACCTGCTCACGGACGACTTCTTCGATCGGACGAAATGGCCGGAGATCCGGTTCGCGTGCACCGCGGTCGAAGCCGTGGGCGAGTCCGCCTATCGCATCCGGGGCAACCTGACGATCCGGGATGTGACGCGCGAAGTGGTGTTGGACGCGACCCTGCTCGGCATGGACAACGTGAGGATGGGGCTCCTGAAGACCAGGGTGCTGGGCCTGCAGATCAACCACCGGATCAACCGCAACGATTTCAACGTGGGGACCGGCAGCTGGGCCGCCACCGCCATTGTGGGCGCGGACGTGGACATCGAGATCTTCCTCGAATTGCACCGGTGAGGCCCGCGCCGCCTCGATGAAATCGCGATCCCGGACACGGCCGCGCGATTCGAGCGCCGCACGGATAGGCGCCGGGGCGCCGAGGGCGGACACGAGCGGCACGACGAAAGCGGCGCCCGGCGACTTCGAACCGCGGCCGTTCTCCGCGCGGCCGTTCCCCGATGGCGTATGGCGGGCCGGACGTGCTATAGTCGCCCCATGGTCAGCCATCGGCCAGAGGACGAAGAGGACGAGGACGGCATTGAAGTCGGTTTCCTGCCGGATGACGCGCCGGCCCCGGCCGACCGCGGGCCGGAACAGGCGTTGGAGATCAACGGCTATGAACTCGTGCGGGAAATACAGCGCGGGGGACAGGCCGCAGTGTTCCTCGCCATCCAGAAATCCACCGGCCGCCGGGTCGCCCTGAAGCTGATCTTCAACGGGCCCTATGCGTCCGGCCTGGAGCGCGAGCGGATGGACCAGGAGGTCCGCATCTTGGCGGCCCTCGATCATCCCAACATCGTCTCCGTGGTGGACCGGGGGGAGACGGCGGACGGGTCGCAGTACTTCGTGATGAATTACGTGGACGGGCGCGCACTCAACGAATTCCTCGACGATTACCGGAGGGATCGCGGAGGCGTCCTCCGGCGCAGCGATGTGACGGACTTGCTCAAGCTGTTCCGCCGCGTCTGCGAGGCGGTCAATGCCGCGCACTTGCGGGGGATCGTGCACCGGGATCTCAAGCCCGCGAACATCGTCATTGATGCCTACGGCGAGCCGCACATCCTCGATTTCGGCCTCGCCCACGCCGCCGTGGCGGAGGGCGGCAAGCGCGGCGCCGGCTCCACACAGCTCGGCGAATTTGTCGGATCGCTCGAATGGTCCAGCCCCGAGCAGGCGCGCGGCGACGCAAGCCAGATTGACACTCGGACCGATGTGTATGCGCTGGGCGTTATTCTGTACGAGCTGCTCACGGGCGAATTCCCCTATGACGTGTTCGCCGAATTGCGCGTGGTGCTCGACCACATCGTCACGACGCGCCCCCCCGCGCCAGGCAAGGTGCTCGCCAGGAGCGACAGCCGGAATCTGGGCCCGGAACGGGAGATCCTCTGCGACGCCGCGCTGGACCGGATCGTGCTCAAGGCGCTGTCCAAGTCGCGGGAGGACCGGTATCAGAACGCCGGGGAATTTGCCCGGGCTCTCGGCAACTATCTCGACCAACCCGGCGGCGGCGCGGCGCGGGGAAGGATCGCGCCGCTCGCGACTTCCCTGCTCATCCTCCTGGCCCTGGGGGGCGCCGGCGCCGCGGGCTGGATGGCCTTCGGACGCCGCTCCGGGGAGGCGCCGCGCGCCGCGGTGGCGTATGACGAGGGGCTGTACGGTTATGTTGACGAGGGGAATGAAGTCCTCTTCGTGTTCGAACCGGATCGCTATGCGTTGGCCCGCCACGCCGACGGACGCCTGCAGCAGGTGTCCGCCATCGGCCCTCCAACGCGCGTCCAGGTCTCCGGCGCCTTCAACGACTGGAACAAGGAGGGCGCGGCCTGGCGCATGCGCCTGGTCGCACCGGGCCGGTACGAACTGCGCCAGAAATGGAGCCGTTTCCAGGACCGCGTCGAATGGCCGTTCAAGTTCCTGGTCAACGGCGAGTACTGGATCGGCGCGCCGGCGCATGCGGCCAACCGCGAAATCGTGGTGACCGACACGTCAACCTTCAACCTCCTGCTGCTGAATCCGCGCGCGGCGAATGCGGCCCGCCACAATGTGCTCCGGGCGTTCCGCGGGCAGATTGACCGCCATTGGCCCGGTCAGGGCGCCAATCTGGTCCTCGATGAGTCCAACCGCTTTCACTTCGCCCTGACCCACCTGCCGCCCGGGCAGCGGATCACCGACCTCGAACCGCTGCGCGGCATCCCCCTCGCCTCGCTCGACATCGAGCAGGCCAAGGTCACGGATCTCTCCCCGCTCTCCGAAAAGGCCACGCTGACCGGGCTGCGGGTGAGCGACGGGACCTTCTACGCCCTCACCGCCCCCATCTACCAGGCGCTCGCCAGCTATGATTTCGCCGGCGCGCGGGGCGCCGCCGCCCGCGCCTTCGATGGCCTGCTCGCGGTGCCGGCCCTGGCCCGGGCGCGCGCGGAACTCGAACACAGCATCGCCAACCTGCAGGTCCTCCACGACCACCCCGAACGCCCGATCCCGCACCCCGAACAGTTCGAAGGACGCGCCTATGCCCTCATCCTCCAGCCGCTGAACTGGCATGAGGCCAATCATTTTGCGCGCCGCCACGGCGCCCAACTCGCCGGCGCCAACACCGAGGAAGAAAACCAATGGATCATGCGGACCTTTGCCCTGCCGCTGCTGGGCCGCGCCCTGTGGCTGGGCGGCACCGACGAGGGCAGCGAGTCGTACTGGCGCTGGAACAGCGGCGAGGGCTGGCGCTACGAGAACTGGGGCCACCCCGAGCCGAACAACGAACACGGGGTGGAACACGCGCTGGCCATGCGGGCCGACGGCTGGTGGATGGATGCCGACGGACACTCCCTGCGCCTGCCGTTCGTGATTGAATGGCCCGGCGCGGGCGCGCCGGCGCCGCCTTCGGGGCCGTAATCCGCCTGCCGTTAATCCCGCCTTGCCAGAACCCCATCGGCTTCGCTAGGGTCTCGCCCTTTCGTTCCGGCTTCGATCCGGACAGGGAGAACTATGGGATTCCTCGACAGCATTAAATCCATGTTGGGCGGCGGTCCGGCAGCCGGGTCCGCGCGCGAAACCGATCGAACAATCGTTGTGGACGCGGAAAAAATGGCCGACTCGCGCGAAGGGCGCACAGGCCCGGTGGAGCGCGTCCAGGCCCTCCAGCAACTCAGCCGCTTCGCCGAGCGCGAAAAAATTGAAATCATTGCCGTGCTCAACGGGCGCCCGCTGCGCGAAGTCGCCCACGGCGAAGCGTTCAACAAGATCCGTGTGTTCTACGCCGAGGCGAGCGGAACCGTGGCCGACCAGCTCGAAAAGGTCGCCTCCGATGTGCGGGGCCCCAAGATGGTCGTCACCAACGACAAACAACTCGAAACCCGTTTGGCCCAGCGCGGCATCCCCACCTTGCGCGTCTCGACCCTGCGCAAGGCCTTCGAGGGCGGCGGTGAGGGCGGCGGCGGCGATGGAGGGCGAGGGCGGGACCGGCGCAGCAACCGGCGCGGACCCCGATCCGACCGGCATCGGCAGGGCGCCGAAAATGGCGGGGCGACGGAATCGGCCGCGCCGCAGGCCCCGGAATCCTCCTCCTCCGAGCCGGGCGACACGGTGGACGGACTGATAGACCGGGTCAATTGACCGCGGCGCGCGGGTCGCTATTTTTTCAGCGCGTGCGGATCCGCGTAGGCCAGCCGCGCCGGCGCGCGGTACAGGGCCTTCTCCGTTGAGATGGCGTCAACCGGCACGTCATGGGGCTCCGTCGGGACCGCCGTCACTTTCTGGCACTCGAAAGCCATGCACAGCTTGAACCCCGCCGTTTCCGCCAGCAGGCGGTCGAAATGCCCGCCGCCGTGCCCCAGCCTGAATCCATACGGATCAAATGAAAGCGCGGTGACGAGGATGAAGTCCACCTGCTCGCCGGGCGCCCACGCCGCCTCGATCGGCTCCTCTATTCCGTAGTGGCCCGCCCGCAAGGGCGCCCCCTCCGGCCAGCGCGCAAGTCCATAGGCGTTGCGTTCCCGGTCCCACGCGGGAAGCAGGACTTCCTTTCCCGCGGCGCGGCAGGCGGCGAGAATCCGGTCGGTCGCCACTTCGCGCGGGCGGGCGCGGTAGAGCGCCACCGAACGCGCCGACTGGAATTCCGGCAGGACCAGCACCCGCTCCTGCGCGCGGGCCGATGCGCCGGCAATCCATTCGGACGCAAGTTTGTTCCGTACCCGCTGCGCAAACTGGCGCGCGATGGTCTTGGGTTCGATCAACTCTTTTTGCGTTTTGATTGTTCCCTCCTCAACTCCGCCCATCGGGCCATCCGCTCGCGGATCCGCTTCTCATACCCCTCTTCAGTGGGCTCGTAGTACACCTTGCTCGTGGGCACATAGACCTGGTCCGCCACGTGTCCCTCATAGTCGTGCGCATACTTATAGCCCGCGTGGCCGAATGTTTCCGCAGCTTTTTTGTGCGAAGTATCCCGCAGGTGGCGCGGCACCGGGAGCACGCGGCCCTCCTTGATGTCCGCCAGCGCGGACTCGATGCCCAGGTAGCTGGCGTTGCTCTTCGGCGCGCAGGCCAGGTAGGTCGTCGCCTGCGCCAGGATGATCCGCGCCTCCGGCATGCCGACGAAATCCACCGCGCCCATCGCCGCAACGGTCACCTGCAGCCCCATGGGATCGGCGTTGCCGATGTCTTCCGAGGCGAGGATGACAAGCCGCCGCGCGATGAAGCGCGGGTCCTCGCCCGCGTACAGCATCTTCGCGAGCCAGTAGAGCGCCGCGTTCGGATCGGATCCGCGCACGCTCTTGATGAAGGCTGAAATGGTGTCGTAGTGGCCGTCCTCGTCGTGGTCGTACACGACGGCCTTCTTCTGGATGGACTCCTCCGTCACCGCCCTCGTGATGCGGGCGACGCCGTCGCCGCCGGGCGGCGTGGTCAGCGCGGCAATCTCCAGCGCGTTCAGCGCGCGCCGCGCGTCGCCCTCGCAGGCGGCGGCCAGGTGCGCGAGGGCCGCGTCGTCCGCCTCCACCCGGCGGTCCCCCAGCCCGTCCGGATGCGCCAGCGCGCGGCGCAGCAGCGCGACAATGTCCGCCTCCGAAAGCGCCTCGAGCTGGAAAATCTGCGAGCGCGAGGTGAGCGGACTGTTGATGAAGAAGAAGGGGTTGTGCGTCGTGGCGCCGACCAGCGTGACCGCGCCCTCCTCGACGAACGGGAGCAGCACGTCCTGCTGCGCCTTGTTGAACCGGTGGATCTCGTCTATGAAGAGAATCGTCTCCTGCCCGCGCAGGCGCTTCCGCTGCTGCGCCGCCTCCAGCAGGGCCCGCAGGATCGCGACGTTCGCGAGCACACCGCTCGTCCGCTCGAAAAAACGCCGGGTCACCAGCGCGATCACCTCCGCGAGGGAAGTCTTTCCGCAGCCCGGCGGCCCGTAGAGGATGATGCTGCCCAGCCGGTCCGCCTCGATCGCGCGCCGGAGCAACTTGCCGGGTCCGATGATATGCTGCTGGCCCGCCAGATCCTCCATCGTGCGCGGCCGCATCCGCGCCGCCAGCGGCGGGCGCGTTTGCGAGGGGATCGGTTCAGGCCTGTCGAAAAGTTCGTCCATGTCGAAGCGGCCAGTGTAGCAGATTCATCGGGTCGGGTGCGGCTATTCATCCGGCCTCGTTCCCCTTGCCCTGCGTTCGGCGCGCCTCCTTGACGAGACGAGACCAGCCCAGCGCAAAAAAATACCCCGCCTTGGCCGATGCGGGCATCGCTCTGACGCCTCGGTTTGCGAGGTGGGTGTCCTGCCGGACGTTTCCCACGTTCCATACGGGACGTGTGGTACACGGCCGGACCCCGGACTCCCTTTCAGTCATTATTACTGGGTCAGAGAAGCATAGCCCCTGTCGAACCAGGCAGGGCATTTTCTTTGCCCCCGGACCCGCGCCCGGAGGAAATCGTCTCAAAGAACCATTCGATATGAGACACGTCGCGCCTCACATCCGAATCCTACGCCACACGTCAATTATTCGTCATTCAAATTACGTACAATCCTCAGGGCCAACGGCTCATTGATTTCCGTATGCCTCGGGCCGCCTCCACCACCCCGCTCCGGGGATTAATCCAAAGCGAGTGCGCCGCGCCCTCTCGCTTCAAATAGCACCCGGCCATCCTCAACTTCTTTTCAAGGTCACGCCGTTTCACGCGACAACAACAGTATCCCGAATGGCCTCGCTCGAAATCCCGCGCTGGTAGTCCTCGCGCCGGTCCTCGAAAATCAACCCGATGGCCGCGCGATGGCTATCTTTTGCCTCCTCCACGCTCTCGCCCTGGCCGTTCGCGCCAGGCACTTCGGGACATACGGCCCAGTATCCGCCTTCAGGCGCCCGGTCAATAATGGCTGTAAATTCAGCTTTCACGAATCTCCGCGGCCAGTTCCTTGCGCAGCGCCGCCTTCACGATGTCATGATACCCGTTGGCTTCGTCGTCCGTCAAGGTTCGCGCGGCGGAGCGATACACGAGCGAATAGGCCACGCTGCGGCGGCCGGCCCCGATGGACGGGCCCTTGAATACATCAAACAATTCGATCGCCTCCAGCTCGGGCGGCGCGGCCGCGCGGATGACGCGCACGACGGCCTCGTGGCTCACCCCTTCGGCCACCACCATCGCCACGTCGCGCGACACCGACGGATACATCGGCACGTCCACGCAGGCGCGGACCGCCATCGCGCGGGCCAGCAGCGGCGGGACATCCAGCTCGACCACGGCGACCGGGTCGCCCATCCGCCATTCCTTCCGGATCCGCCGGTTGACCAGCGCCAGCGTGCCCAACGCCGCATCACCCGCACACAGCTCAACCGCCGAACCCGGTTCGGCATACGCGAGCGAAACCGCGCGCACCGAGACCGCGCCCAACCCCAGCGCCGACGCGAGCGATTCGACCAGCCCCTTGGCCCACAGATACATCTCATCCGGCGCGACGGCCCGGCGCCGGTCCATCGCAGGCCGGCCGACCGGCCCCATCAACCCGATGCACAGCCGCTCGGCTTCCACGATCGTGCCGTCCGCCGCGCGCTCGAACGTGCGGCCCATTTCATACAGCGCCGCCTGCGCGGCCTGGCGGGCGCGGTTACGGCCAAGCGTATCCACCATCTGCGGCGCGAGCGACGGACGCAGCACGGACTGGTCCGCGCTGATCGGCCTCGGAATCACCGCGCGACGCGGTTTGCTGCCCGCGTCGAACAGATCCAGTTGCGGCTCCGACACGAGGCTGTAGTTGAGAATCTCGGAAAGCCCCAGCCCGGACAGCGCCGCGCGGAGCCGCGCCTTCGCGCGCACCGTATCGTCGCGCCCGGCCGTCGGATCCACCACCGCGCGCGGATGCGGCACGGGCACATGGTCGAGCCCGTGGATCCGCGCAACCTCTTCGACCAAGTCAATCTCGCGCGCCAGATCACCTCGAAAACTTGGAATTTCCGCCTCGTAGCGGCCCTCGGCGGCGTTTTTTACAGTGACTGGAATTTCCAGCAACTGGAAAACGCGGGCAATTTCGCCGTCGGAAAGGTCCACGCCCAACACGTCGCGCACCGTTTGGAACCGGCCCCCGAGCCGGCGCGGCGGCGCGGCGGCGGGCCGCGTGTCGGTCACGTCGCCGGCGATCCGCGCGCCCGCGAGCTCCACCATCAGCTGCGCCGCGCGCCGGCTCGCCCGTTCGACGCCTTCGATGTCCACGCCGCGCTCGAAGCGGTAAGACGACTCCGTGGAAAGCCCCAGCTTGCGCGCCGTGGCGCGGGTCAGCCCCGGGTCGAACCATGCGGATTCCAACAGGACGTTCGCCGTCTCCTCGCGAATCTCGCTGCCCGCGCCGCCCATCACGCCCGCGATCGCCACCGGCCGCGCGGCGTCCGCGATCACCAGCATGGACGCGTCGAGCTCGCGTTCCATCCCGTCGAGCGTGGCCATGCGTTCGCCCTGCTTCGCGCGGCGCACCTCCACGCGGCCCTCCGCCAGCAAATCGCGATCGAACGCGTGCAGCGGTTGCCCCGTCTCCAGCATGACGTAGTTCGTGATGTCCACGACGTTGTTGATCGCGCGGATCCCCGCGCGCTCCAGCCGCCGCTCCATCCACTCGGGCGACGGCCCGATCTTCACGCCCTCCAGCCATTGCGCCGTGTACCGCGCGCACGCGGCGGGATCCTCGACAGTGACCAGTGCCCGGCGATCAGTGACCGGTGTCCGGTTTTCCGTCTTCCGTATTCCGTCTTCCGTATCAAGCGCCTTGCGCTTGATGCCATATACCGCCGCGAGTTCGCGGGCGATGCCGATGAGGCTCAGGCAGTCGGGCCGGTTGGGCGTAATTTCGAGTTCGAAAACGGTGTCCGGCGGGCCGAGCACCTCCGCCAGCGGCGTGCCGGGCGCCCACTTCGGATCCAGCACGAGCAGGCCGAGATGGTCGTCCGACAACCCCAGCTCGTCCGCCGCGCACAGCATGCCGAACGATTCGACGCCGCGGATCTTCGCCTTCTTGATCGTCAGCGACCCGTCGGGCAGCGTCACGCCGACGCGCGCGAACGGATACCGCCCGCCCGCCCGCACATTCGGCGCGCCGCACACGACCTGCAACTCGTTCCCGCCGTCGAACACGCGGCACACGGACAATTTGTCCGCGTTCGGGTGTTTCTCGACGGCGCGCACCTCGGCGACCACGAATCCTTCGTATGTCGAGCCGACGGTTGCAAGGCCCTCGACTTCGGTGCCGGAAAAGGTCAACCGGTCGGCGATCGCGCGCGGCGGTTCGTCGAGGGCAATGAAGTCGGTGAGCCAGGAGAGGGGAATTTTCATAAGAAAGTGACCGGTAACCGGTGTTCGGTGACCGGCATGACTTCGACTGGTCACCGGTCACCGATCACGGGTCACTAAAACTGCTTCAAAAACCTCACATCATTGTCATACAGCATCCGGATGTCGGGGACGCCGAGCAGGATCATCGCGATGCGTTCGACGCCCATGCCGAAGGCGTAGCCGGTGACGGCGGCGGGATCATAGCCGACGGCCTTGAACACGTGGGGGTCCACCATGCCCGCGCCGGAAATCTCGATCCAGCCGCTGTGCTTGCAGACGCGGCAGCCCGTGCCGCCGCAGACGTGGCAGGAGAAATCGTATTCGACGCTCGGCTCGGTGAACGGGAAGAAGTGCGGGCGGAACCGGATCTTCACATCCGGTCCCATCATCTGCCGCGCAAAATACGTGAGGTCGCCCTTGAGGTCGGCCAGCGAGACCTTGCGGTCCACGTAGAGGCCCTCGACCTGGTGGAAGTTGGCGCTGTGCGTCGCGTCGGTCGTGTCGCGGCGGTAGCAGCGGCCCGGCGCGATGATGCGGACCGGCGGCGGGCGCGACTGCATGACGCGGATCTGCACGGGCGAGGTGTGCGTGCGCAGCAGGCGGCCGTCGTCGAGGTAGAACGTGTCCTTCGGGTCCCGCGACGGATGGAGCGCCGGCGTGTTGAGCGCGTCGAAATTGTGGAACGGCGTTTCGATGTCCGGCCCGTCGGCGACGACGAATCCGAGCGCGGCGAAGATTTCGACGGCGCGGTCCACGATTTGCGTGACCGGGTGGCGCGAGCCGAGGGCCGGCCAGCGGCCGGGCGCGGCGAGGTCAAAGGCCTCGACGGACGCGGCGGACTGCAGCGCCTCGCGGCGCGCGTCCACGGCGGCCTGCACGGCGGTCTTGAATTCGTTGGCGAGCCGTCCGATCTCGCGCTTCCGATCGGCCGGCGCCTCGCGCAGCGCGAGCAGGATGTCCTGCACGCGCCCGTTGCGCCCGAGATGCTTGACGCGCGCGGCCTCCAGCGCCGCGGCATCCGCCGCGCCCGCCGCCTCGGCCACCGCCTCCGCCATCAGGCTGGGTATCTGTTCAGGCGTCATTAATGGTTCCAACGTCCGTAAAAACAGTCATCATGCGTTTCCAACGTCTGTAAAAAAAGTATATTTTGAACGGGCGTGGGAAATCCGTGGACAAAGACGACAACCACGGATGAACCCCGACGGGCGCGATCGCTCGTGCCGGACCTCCCCCGCGACCTCGCGCCGAGGGGGACGGGCCTTTTTGACATAACCGAGGAGTGACACCATGCGACACGTGATTTCGGCTGTATTGGCGTGGGCCCTGGCGGCGGGCGCGGCGCGCGCGGACGAGGACATCAAGGACGCGATCGTCAAGATCTACACGGTGGTCAACACGCCGGACTACTGGAATCCGTGGGGCATGCGCGGCACGGGCTCGGGCACCGGATCCGGCGCGATCATCAAGGGCCGCAAGATCCTCACGAACGCGCACGTGGTCGGGAACCAGACCTTCATCCAGGTGCGGCGGTTCGGCGACGCGCGCCGCTTCCAGGCCCGGCTCATCGCGGCGGCGCACGAGGTGGACCTGGCCCTGTTGAGCGTGGAGGACCCCGAGTTCTGGGCCGACGTGGAGGGCATCGAGCTGGGCGACCTGCCGTTCGCGCAGGACGAGGTGTTCGTCTACGGGTTCCCGATGGGCGGCGACACGCTGAGCGTGACGAAGGGCGTGATCTCGCGCATCGAGCACCAGAGCTATGCCCACAGCTCCTTCAGCTTTCTCGCGGGGCAGATTGACGCGGCGATCAACCCCGGCAACAGCGGCGGGCCGGTGATCAAGGATGGGCGGATCGTCGGCGTGGTGATGCAGGGCATCCGGCAGGCGGACAACATCGGCTATATGGTGCCGGTCCCGATTGTCCGCCAGGTGTTCGCGGACCTCGAGGACGGGACCTACGACGGGTTCCCAAGCATGGGCGCGGTCCTGCAGGGCATGGAGAACCGCGACCTCAAGCGCAGCGTGGGCATGGACAAGGCGATGACCGGCATGCGCGTCGTGCGGGTGCAGCCCGGCGCCCCCGCGGAGGGGATCCTGCGGACCAACGATGTCATCCTCGCGATCGAGGGCGCCGCGGTGGCGGACGACGGGACGGTGGAGTTCCGCCCGCGCGAGCGGACCAGCCTCTCCTATCTCGTCCAGAAAAAGACCCTCGGCGCGGCGGTCGCCCTCGATGTCTGGCGCGAGGGCCGGCGCGTGCCGCTGGAGGTGACGCTGACCCGCCCGCTCACCGCCGACGCGCTGGTGCCGAACGAGCAGTACGACGCGATGCCCAGCTATTACATCGCGGGCGGCATCGTTTTTTCGCCGCTGACGCGCAACCTGCTGCAGGCGTGGGGGCCGAACTGGTTCAACAGCGCGCCCAACCACCTGACCGCGATACTCGGCGCCAACTACCCGGAGGTGGACGGCGAGCAGGTCATTGTCGTGCTGAAGGTGCTCGCGGCGGATGTGAACCAGGGATACGACCAGGTGAGCAACTGGGTCTTGCACACGGTGGACGGGAAACGCGTTTACACCATGCGCGAGCTGATCGCCGCGGTGGAGGATCCGGCGGGCGGTGAATTCGTGACGTTCGCCGGCGAATCGGGCCACACCGTCGTGCTGGACCGCGCGCGGGCCCTCGCCAGCCGGGATGACATCCTGAAGACGTACCGGATCCCGGCGGACCGATCGGGCGACTTGTTGCCCGGCGCGCCGGGAAATTGATGGTTTCGGGGCCGGGCCCGTTCGGGTCGGCCCCGCCCCACCGGCCGGACGGGCAGCGCGGTACGCCGCGGCCCGGCTGGAGAATCAGGCGGTCTTGAGGCCCCGGATATGGTTTGCGGCGCGGCCTTTTTTCCGGACGGCCTGGTTTTTCCGGATGATGCCCTTCTTGACGGCCTTGTCCAGGGCCGAGCAGTACTGCTTGAAAAGGTCCGCGGCTTTCGCGGCGTCTTTCCCGGCAAGGGCCGCGGTAAATTTGACCTGTGCCGACTTGATGATCGAACGACCGGCTTTGTTCCGCAAACGGTCTTCCTCGCTCTGCCGGTGACGTTTCAGTGCCTGCTTCGTGTGCGCCATGATACTGCTCTCCTCAAGACGGTGATCCCGCATCCGTTCCGCGATGCCATTGATTCACGGGAAAAAGTTGTGACATACTATCGGCCAACCGCATGAAGTCAACCGGCAATTCAGCCGCATACGGCCGCGCCCGCCGGCTCTACCGCGAACTTCTCCGGGCCCCCGCCGCCGACCCGGCGTGGACGGCCCTCGCCATCCGCGCCCTGCGCGATCCCGCCGCAATCCTCAAGACCACGGCCGGCCAGCGCGTCCTCCGGGGCCCGGACCCGGGGGGCGACGGGGTGCTTTTCAAGTACTACGCGGAGCGCGGATTCCTGGCCCGCTGGCGGCCGAGCCGCGCCCGGCGCGCCTGGGCGGCCGCCCGCGCCGCCACGACGCTCGGTGTGCCGGTCGTGGAGGTCCTGGGCTTTGTCGAGCGCGACCCCGGCCTGGCCCCGTTTTCCTCCTGCCTGGTCATGCGGGAGATTCGGGGCGGGACCACCCTGCGCGAGTGGATCCGGAAAAATCACCGCGGCCTCGACGCCGCCCAGTGGGAACGCTGGCGGACATGTGTCCTGCGCCACTGGCTCGCACTCGCGCGGGGCGGCGTGTACCACGATGACACCAAGACCCTGAACATCCTGCTCGCGGCGGGCGGCGCGGACACCGCGCCCCAGCTCGTCTGGATAGACCCCGAAAGCCTGCACCCGGGCCGGCGCCCCGGGCGCCGCGAGGTCATCCGCAACCTGGTCCAGCTCAACGGGTCCCTGCGCTCCTGGGCGCCGGAACAGGTCCGCCTCGATTTCCTGCGCGAAGCGGCGCGCGAGTACCCCGCACTCGCCCGGCCCGGCGTTGAGGCCCGCATCCGCGCATGGACGCGGCGGCGGCTGCTCCATGAGAGGATGACCCGATGCGGGCCTTGAAGCTCCTCGCCGGCCTCGCCCTCATTCCGGCCAATGTCGTCGTCCTCGCGGCCACGGCGCGGCTGCTCGCCGGTTTCGATCCGCAGACGGCCGGCTGGCACCCGCTCTCGGCGCGCTGGCTCCCGGCGGGATTCCTGCTCTGGCTCCTCGTTTTCTTCACGATGCCCCGCCCCATGCGCACCTACGTGCTGGGCCACGAATTGACCCACGCCTTCTGGGCGCTCCTGATGGGGGCCCGCGTTTCACGCCTGCGCGTTTCCGCCCGCGGCGGCAGCGTGACCGTGTCGAAGTCCAACTGGATCATCACGCTGGCGCCGTATTTCTTCCCTTTCTACACGATGCTCGCCATCGCCCTCGCGCTGCTGCTCGGCTGTTTTCACAACCTGCAGCCCTACGAACCGCTCGTCCTCGGGATCGTCGGGCTCACCTATTCGTTTCACGTGACGTTCACTCTCGCGATGCTCGCGCACCGCCAGCCGGACATCCATGAGCACGGGCGCGTGTTCTCCTACTCCGTCATTCTGCTGCTCAACGTGCTCGGAATCGCCTGCTGGGTGATCGCGGTCACGCCCTCCACGCCGGCCGGATATGCCGGCCTGCTTCGCCAGGAGGGCCGCGCGCTGCTCGATCGGACCGCCCCGCTCGCGGAATCGCTCCGACCGGCGCTCCAGCGGACAATCCAATCCTTGTAAGACCAGAAGACCACTCCGGCCGGCGCCGGTGATAAAGTAGTGGCGAGCGGCATTCGCACCTTTGAAGCCGATCCCGAGACCGATTTGGTTGCCGGTTACTTACAGCGGCAAAACGACCCCAACGGCCTTGTGCCGTTGGTGAAGGAGTTTCGTCCGGCTACCGGGCCGATAGAGCATTTCTCAATAGAGGCTATCCCATAACCCATTTTCGCGCTGGTGCGAGCGTCGCGCCCGCCGGGCCAGGCGCGCCGACGACGGCGATGCCCCAGCGCACCGTCGAGGAGGCGCAACACCGCCCGGCGGGATGCGCCGCCGCATCCCGCAGCGGGACCGGGCTGTTTTGCCGCCTGGCTGCGTTGGGAGCTCGGGCACGGGCCGCGTCGGGCACGCCTCCCGCACTCCCGCCTTGCCAACCGGCAAAACAGCTCCGGCCGGCATCGAAAAGCGGTTGTGGGATAGCCTCTAGTTATGTCCTGACCTCCGGGGGGCACACGCGCCCCCGCGTGTGAAGCGGGGCGCCCTCGCCCCGCTGACCCCAACAATCCGCAGGGGTCCGCCTTCGCGGATGTTCGGCGGGACGCAGCCGGCGCAAGGCCGGTGAGGGCAAACGAAAACCGGAGACGGCCCTGGACTTTCCACGCTGGAATATCGGCGGACGGACACTAAACTGGCGGCGCAATCCGTTCGTTAAGGGATGGACGCCACAGGCACCATGGATCCGATCGAAGCGCAGTGTATCTCGGAATACCGGGAAGGGCGCGTGGAGGCGTTGGGACGCCTGGTCGAACACACCCGGCGCCCGCTCCACGCCTTCATTTCCAAGATGATGGAGGGCCACGCGGACTCGGATGAGATCTTCCAGGAGGTCTGGGTCCGGGCGATGCGGAACATGGACCGCTACCGGCACGATCGCCTGTTGAGCTGGCTGTTCCGCATCGCGCATAACCTGGTCATTGACCGGATCCGAAAATCATCGCGGCTGACCTCTCTGGATGCCGCCCCCGGCGATGCCCTGCCGCTGGGCGAGCGCCTCGCGGAGCCGTCGGCGGACCCGGCCGCCGCGGCGGCAGGCCGGGACTTGGCGCAGCGCATTGCGGAAGCGGTTTCGCGGCTGCCCCCCGAGCAGCGGGAGGTCTTCCTCCTGCGGACCGAGGGCGATATGCCGTTCAAGGAAATCGCGCGCATCCAGCGCGTGTCCATCAACACCGCGCTGGCGCGAATGCAATATGCGGTGCGCAAACTTCGTTATGAATTGAGGGAGTACGGCCCGGACACGGGAGGGACGCGATGAACAGGGACACGATGGAACGATGGGTTCTGCTGAAGCAATCGGGTGAATTGGGCCGGTGGAGGGGCTGGATTCTCGCGCGACGCCTCGCGCGCGACCGCGATCTGCGGGACTTCGCCCAGGACGCGGCGGACCTCGGCCTGGCGAGCCGCTCCCGGGCGCCCGGATGCCTGCCCGACAACCTCATCCACGCCATCCACGACCGGTTGAGCGAATCCACGGACCGGCGCGCCTTTTTCACGGTGGAGCCGGAAACGGGCTGGCGCCCGGGGTGGAAGTTCGCCGCCGCCGCGTGCGCGGTGGCGCTCGCCGCGGCCGTGGTCTATGTCCTGCGGCCCGGCGATCCGGGTCTGCTCGCGTCGGATCCGGCGAGCGCGCCGGCGGTCGAACAGCTGGCGTGGAACGATTCGCTCGACGCCGCGCTCGACGAGGTGGATGCGTGGCTGGCCGGGCGGCCGGCGGAGGAAGCCGGCGCTTCGGACACCGAAGGCCCAACGAGTGAAGAAGAACTATTGATCCGCGAACTGCTCGCGCTGGAGGGCATTGCGATATGAAAAAGACGCTGTTGGCCTATGCCGCGATGGCCCTGGCGTGGGGCGCCGTACGCGCCCAGCCTCCGCCCGGTGAGTCTGCGCCGCCGGAGCAAGAGTGGGCGCCTGCCCAAACGCAACGCATCCACCCGCCACCGGTCCAGCGGTACTTCGATCTGCTGCGCGAACGGAATCCGGCCGAATTCGACCGGCTCCACCAGCTGCGGGAGGTGGACCCGGAGGCCTTCCGGCGCGAGTTGCGCGAACGATTGCAGGAGGCCCGCGGACGCGCGGGCCTCTCCCACCAGCAGGGCGGTGAACGCGGGCACCCGCCGGGGCCCGACGAGCGCGAGACCGGCCATCCGAAACGCGGCGGCGCGCCCGATGACCCGATGGCCGTGCGCACGCCGGAACTGGACCGCCTCGAGGCGCGCGCCATGGGCTTGGCGCGCGACCTGCGGACGCTCGCGGGCGAGGAGCGGGAGCCTGTAGCCAGGGAGCTCCGGACCACCCTGGCGGAGACATTCGACCTGCGCGAATCGCTGCGGCGCGAACGCCTCGCCCGGATGCAGGAACGCCTGGCCCGCGTCCACGCCCTGCTGGAGGAGCGCGCATCCAACCGGAACGCCATCGTCGAACGGCGCCTGCGCGAGCTTACGCGAGACGACGCCACCGCGTGGTGACGGGCGCCGCAAAAAATAGTTGAGCCGCCCCGCGCGGGTGTCAGGATGCCGGACCGTGAGCGCGCAACCGGCCAGAATCCTTATGCAGGGCGTCGCCGAATGGGGGCAGCCGCCCTGGATAGGATTCAGCGGCCGCCCCACCCTGTTGGAGGCCACGCGCCACGCGGACGTGCTCCCGCTGCTGCGCGAGGTCGAGCGGGCAACCGGCCGCGGGCGCTGGGCGGCGGGCTTCGTCAGCTACGAGGCCGCCCCGGCGTTCGATCCCGCGCTGGCCGCCCACCCGCCGGGCGCGTTGCCGCTGGCCTGGTTCGCCCTTTTCGATTCGTGGGAACCCGCGGCGCCGCCGGGACCGGCGGAACCCGCGGCGCCGGAACTGGCGCCGGCGCTCCCCGCCCCCGGCTATGCGGAGCGGATCGCGCGGATCAAGGATTGCATCGCTCGCGGAGAGACGTACCAGGTCAATTTCACCTTTCCGCTGCGCGGCGTGGACCCCGCCCCGCCGTTCGGGCGCTTCGCGGCCCTGTTCGCGGCGCAGCGCAGCCGGTATTCGGCCTTCATCGAGACCGACAACTTCTCGGCCGCCTCCGTTTCGCCCGAGCTATTTTTCAGCCGCGCAGGCGACCGGCTGACCTGCCGCCCCATGAAAGGCACGGCGGCGCGCGGGCGCTGGACGGAGGAGGACGCGGACGCCGCGGAACGCCTCCGCGCATCCACGAAGGACCGGGCGGAAAACGTGATGATCGTGGACATGATGCGGAACGATCTCGGCCGCATCGCCCGTCCGGGCACGGTGGTCACCCGGCGGCTGTTCGACGTCGAGCGCCTGCCGACCGTCTGGCAGATGACCTCCACGGTGGAGGCGGAAAGCGGCGCTGGATTGCCGGAAATTTTTCAGGCGCTGTTTCCCTGCGCCTCGGTGACCGGCGCCCCGAAGGTGCGGACGATGCGCATCATCCGCGAGCTGGAGCCGGAACCGCGCGGGCTTTACACGGGGGCCGTCGGCCAGGCCGGCCCTGATCGCCGCGCGCAATTCAACGTGGCCATCCGGACGCTCGTCCGGCAGGCCGCCTCGGGCGAAACGCGGTACGGAATCGGGAGCGGCGTCGTATGGGATTCCGACCCGGACCGGGAATATGAAGAATGCCTCGCCAAGGCCCGGGTCCTCGCCCCGATCCCGGCCTTTCGTCTTTTCACGACGCTGCGGTGGACGCGTGAGGCCGGGGCGCGGCTGTGGGAGCGTCATGTGGAGCGCCTCGCGCGCAGCGCCGAATACCATGATTTCCCCTTCGAACGGGCGGCCGCGGAGGAGGCCCTTCGCGCGGCGGCGGCGGCGTTCCCCGGCGGCGCGCGGCGCGTCCGGATCCTTCTGGCGCCGGATGGCGGGATCGCGGTCGAGCATAGTCCGCTCGACGCCATGCCGCCCGCGCCCCGGCGCATCGCGCCGGCGAGCGCGCCCGTCGCCGCCGGAGACCGGTTCCTGTTCCACAAGACAACCCGCCGCGGCGTGTACGAGGCGGCCCGGGCCGCGCGGCCGGATGCGGAGGATGTGCTGCTGTGGAACGACGCCGGCGAGATCACCGAAACGACCATCGCGAACGTCGCCGTCCTCCGCGCGGGGCGCTGGACCACGCCCCCGATCCGGTGCGGGTTGCTGCCCGGCGTGATGCGGGAGGAGCTGCTCGCGGACGGGTCCTGGATCGAGGGCCCGGTTCGGCGGGACGAACTACCGGCCGGCTCGGAGCTGCAACTGGCCAACGCGCTGCGCGGCGTCTGGGGCGCGCGGCTCGTGGAGTGACAAGACGGCGCAGCGATGGCTGCTACCCCGCGCGCAGGTTGGCGCGGATCAGCCAGCCGAACGCGGCGACGAGCGCGACGGCGAGCGCGAGCGCCAGCAGCCGCCATGCGGGGGCCAGGCGCTCCGCGCGCGACCGCTCGCGCTCGACCAGGAAGCCGGCGACCGCGCCGGTGATGAAGCCGCCCAGGTGGCAGATATTGTCCGCCCGGACGAGCAACCCGAACAGGAACCCGTAGGCCGCCCATTGCAGGAAGAAGTTCCGCTGCGCGCGACCGGCCGCGCCGCCGTAGAAGTGCGCGTAGCTCATGCCGAAGCCGATCAGGCCGAACAGCGCGCCGGAGGCCCCGGCGATCAGCATCGGGACCGGCCCTCGGACCAGGATATCGGCCCATCCGCCGCCGAGCAGCGACAGCATGTACACGGTGAAAAGCCGCGCGGCCCCGACCAGCCGTTCGAGCGCGGGGCCGATCTGGCTCAGCGCGATCATATTGAACGCGATGTGGAGCAGTCCGATATGCAGGAAGGCATAGGTGACGATCCGCCAGTATTCGCCCTGACGGAACAGGAACGGGTCGAGCGCCCCCATGCGGTAGAGCATCAGGCGGTCGGGCCGGAGCAGGTTCTCCGTGCCGAACAGCGCGAGGACGGTCAGCAGGTTGAGCAGGTTCAGCGCGAGCAGCGCATTCGACACCGTCAACCAGGCCGGCATGAAGAGGCTGCATGCGCTCCAGAACGACTCCTCCCGGCGTCGCTCCTGCCAGCGCAAGATGCGCCACTGCCACCAGGTCCCGTTCATGCCGAGCCGGTCGAAAAACTCCTTCCAATTCATCGGCCACGACGGAACCATACTTTTTCGCCGATGCCAACACCTGGTCGCAAGAATCGCCGCGCGCGAACCGGAAACCGGAACGCGGCCCGGAATCAACTTGCCTCCGCCAGGCCGCTCGACTAGCGTCAGGCATCACGTCGCGGCCGCGCCGGCGCGCCGCAGTCCTGGGGAGAGGTGGCTGAGTGGTCGATAGCGGCGGCTTGCTAAGCCGTTGTACGGGTAACACCGTACCGTGGGTTCGAATCCCACCCTCTCCGCCATTTTGATATTGAGCGATTTTCGGCAACGACCGACCACGGGGCCGGGAAGCGGACATGCAACACGGGATCGGTTCTCGATC
>CAYMCD010000008.1:24870-49308 GCA_964388845.1 uncultured Verrucomicrobiota bacterium | reverse complement strand
GCATGCGCGGCCGACGAGACCCGCTCGGCCGCGCGCGCCGCCCTGCGGGGCCTGTTGCGCGCGCTGGGGGGCGCCGAGCGGCAACTGCGAACCCTCGGCGTCGCGGGCATTCTCTTCGCGCTGCTGACCGCCTGCATGATCTGGAGCATGGGGCGATGAAGGGCCGCTTCCAGCGGCTGGGCATCCTGCTCGCACTCGGCCTCCCGATGGCGCACGGCGTCCTGCCGCCGAGGGGGATGGACGAGATGGTGGCGGCGCACGCGGAGGTGTACGACATCCGCGTGATGGAGATCCTCGCGCGGACGGATGTGCCCGGCGAAACGGCGCTGATTCGCCAGGAATTTTCCGCGCGCATCGAGGCCGTGGTGAAAGGGCCTCGCGCCGCCGGCGCGACGCTGCGATTCGCCACGCACCAGATTGTGGATTCTCCCGCCCTCCGCGCCCTGGGGACCCGCCCGATGCCGGGCCCCGCGCCCGACCGGGGCCCCGGCCTTGTGCAAACCGGGCAGGTGGCGCGGGTCTTCCTGCCGGCGGTCTCCGCACGCGAGCCACTGCCCGTCGCGCGCGTGGCTTCGCCGGCCGACACCGTTTTCCCCCGGTAGCACGGGGGCCGGGCGCGGCAAGATTTCTGTTTCGCGCCGCGGCCATCGCTTGTACAAGCACCGCATGGATACCGTTCCGATTCCGCTGAAGCTGGGCGTGCTGGGTTCCGGAAACGGGAGCAATCTGCAGGCGATCCTGGATGCGATTTCCGGGGGGACGCTGCCGGCGCGCGTGGTGTGCGTCCTGGCGGACGTGCCCGGGGCGTTCATCCTCGAACGGGCGCGACGGGCCGGGATCCCGGCCTACGAGGTGGAGGGCGCGCCGTTCCGGACCAAACTCGACGGGGCGGCCGAGCAACGGGCGATAGACCTGTTGCGCGAGCACGGCGCGGATACGATAGCGCTGGCGGGCTTCATGCGAATGGTCAAGCCGCGCCTGCTGGCGGCCTTCCCGGACCGCGTCCTCAACATCCACCCCGCCCTGCTGCCCGCGTTTCCCGGCCTCAAGGCGTGGGAACAGGCGCTGGCCTATGGCGCGCGCATCTCCGGATGCACCGTCCATTTTGTGGACGCGGGCATGGACACCGGGCCCATCATCCTGCAGCGGACGGCGCCGGTCCTCGATGGCGACACGCCGTCGTCGCTCCACGCGCGGATCCAGGAACAGGAGCGGATCGCCTATCCGGAGGCCATCCGGCTCCTGGCGCTCGGACGCCTCCGCATCGAGGGCCGCCGCGTGCTGCGGGCGCAGTAGCGCGCCACGGCATGAGCGCTCCGCCAGTTCACCCGGATTTTGCCCAGATTCCCGTTGCGGCGGGCGGGCGGGATGAGATAGCGTGTCCGGCTCGTTCAGCAAGGATGCGTTATGCCAACCGGAAACAAGATTGTGTTGGGCCTGCCGAAGGGCAGCCTGCAGGAATCCACGTTCGCGATGATGAAGAAGGCCGGATTTTCCATCTCGGCCGGCTCGCGCTCGTACATGCCGAGCGTGGACGATCCCGAGATCGAGGCGCGTCTGATCCGCGCGCAGGAGATCAGCCGCTACGTCGAGCAGGGCTTGCTCGACGCGGGCCTGACCGGTTTTGACTGGATCCAGGAGAACCGTTCGGACGTGCACGAGGTGGCGAATCTCGTGTACGCGAAGCAGGGGCTCCGGCCCGTGCGATGGGTGCTCGCGGTACCGAACAGTTCTCCGATCCAGTCGGTCAAGGACTTGCAGGGCAAGCGGATCGCGACCGAGGCGGTCGGGCTGACCAAACAATACCTGGCGCGGAACGGCGTGCAGGCCGAGGTTGAATTTTCGTGGGGCGCGACCGAGGTCAAGGCGCCCGATCTGGTGGATGCGATTGTCGAAATCACCGAGACGGGCTCCTCGCTGCGCGCGAACAACCTGCGGATCGTGGAGACGGTGCTGGAATCCACCACCCGCTTCATCGCGAACAAAGCGGCCTGGGGAAATGCGTGGAAGCGCGCGAAGATCGAGACCCTCGCGCTGCTGTTGCGCGGCGCGCTGGCGGC
Source organism: uncultured Verrucomicrobiota bacterium (assembly GCA_964388845.1). Lineage (GTDB taxonomy): Bacteria > Verrucomicrobiota > Kiritimatiellia > CAIVKH01 > CAIVKH01 > JAMLJG01. Next base: position 47,248 of record CAYMCD010000008.1, on the reverse strand, counting down.
TGAAACCAAGGTCCTGCTCAAGCTGAACGTCAGCGAGGCGCGGCTGGCGGACGTCGCCCGGCTGTTGCCGGCCCTGCATGCGCCGACGGTGACGCCGCTGAGCGGCGGCGGATGGTTCGCGGTGGAAACCGTCGTGGACGAGCCCGCCGTGCGCGCGCTCATTCCGCAACTGAAAGCCGCGGGGGCCGAGGGCATTATTGAACTTTCATTGAACAAGGTCGTGCCCTAGATTCGACAAGTTGGTCGCAGGGGTTCTAGAGAGGCAACTATGGGTTCCGTAAAGAAAAAGCGACGCAAGAAAATGGCGAAGCACAAACGCCGCAAACGCTTGCGTCTCTCCCGACACAAAAAACGTTCCTGGGGTTAACCACCCCTGCTGTCCATCCGAGGTGGCCTATGGATCGCCGGAGATCGCGCATTCGGCTGGCGCTGGCGGTGTGTTCGCTCGCCGCGTCATGCGGGTGCGCGGGGACGCGTGCGCGCGGGCCCGGCGGGACGGCGCCGGCCGGCGGACTACCGCCGGATCGCGCCGTGTTTGCCGAAGGACTGGCGCGCTACAGCCTGGCGTTGAGCCAGGAATGGAACAGCGAAGGCGCGGCGGCGTTCTCCAATTTCCTGCGCGCGGCCGAGCTGGATCCGGACAACGAGGAGCTGCAGTTCCGGGTGGCCCTCGGCCTGGTCCGTGAACAGCGCCCCGGGGAGGCGCGCGGCCTGATGGAGCGCCTCGCGCAACGGCGCCCGAAATCCGAGCGGGCGCAGGTGTGGGCCGCGTTCATTCATCGAATCACCGGGCAGCCGGACGCGGCCATGGGCTACTACGCGCGAGCGCTGCGCGCCAACCCCGCGGCCCCGCTGCCCTATCTCGAAAAAGCGGCGATGCTGGCGCGGATGAATCGCACGGCGGAGGCCGCCGAAGTTCTCAAGGCCGGATTGAAGCGCGCATCCGATACGACGGAAATCGGCCAGATGCTCGGCGAACTCCTGACCCGGGAGGTCGCGGGCATCCCCGATCGCGCGGCGGCTTCGCGCGCCGCCGGGGAGGCCCTGCGCACGATCGCGCCCCTGGTGAAACGCGAGCCCGGCAACGATGCGCTGTCCCTCCAGTGCGCCCTTCTGTACCGCATCGCCGGACGCTACGAGGACGCCCTGATCACACTGGAAGCTCTCGATGCGGCCGCGCCGCCCGAGAACCGGTGGCGCCTGCGGACGCTGTCCGCCCTTTTCGGAGAGGATGACCTGCCGGAGGCCCGCCGCGCGATGGAGTCGCTGGTCAAGGCCGATCCGGACAACGCGGCGCGATGGATCAGACTCGGCCACCTCCACGAGCAGGCGGGCGACGTCGAATCGGCCGAGGCCGCATTCACAAAGGCGCGCGAACGGGCCCCGGACGAGCTGGCGCCCGTGTTGCGGCTCGGCCTGCTGTTCACCGCCCGCCAGAGAGTGGATGAGGCCGTGGCGCTGTTCGGCGAAGCCGCGGCGGCGCATCCGCAGGACACCCGGCTCCTCGAATTGCTCGCGTACCTGGAGCTGGGCCGCGACAAGCCCGAGGAGGCCCTCGCGTTCTTCGACCGGGCCGCGGAGATCTTCAAGGCGACGGGCGCCTCCCCGATGACGGCCCAGTTTGAGGTCAGCCATCTCCTGGCCGGGCTCCAGGCGGGCCGCCTCGACGAGACCGCCGCGCGCCTCCAGAAGGCCGTGGATCGCGACCCGGACTATCTGCCGTTCTTCGTTCGCATCGCCGCGCGCGATCCGAGCCCGGCACGGCGCGAGGACGGACTCAAGGCCCTCCGCAAACTGGCGGAACTGGAGCCCGCGGACGCGCACGTGCATGTCTATTGGGGCCTCTTGGCGAGCTACACGAAATCCTATACCGAGGCCCTGGCCGCGTTCGCGCGGGCCCGGGAACTGGCCGGCGAGCTGGAAATCCAGGACGAGGTCCTGACCCCTTCCTTCTACTACTGGTACGGCGCGGCCAGCGAGCGCGCGGGCCGGATCGAGGACGCCGCGGAACTCTTCGAAAAATGCATCGCCCTGGCGCCCGCGCCGGCGCAGCGCCGGGAGTTCGAGGCGTACGTGGACGCCCTGAACTATCTCGCGTACATGCGGGCCGAGCGCGGCCTCGAGCTCGACCGGAACCTCGAGCTGATCGGGAAGGCCCTGGAACATCGTCCGGACAACCCGGCCTACATAGACACCCGCGGGTGGATCCATTTCATGCAGGGCCGCTACTCCGAAGCGCGCGACGATATCGAACGGGCGCTGGAATTGCTTCCGGACGATCCCACGATCACCGAACACATGGGCGACATCTACGAGAAATTCGACATCCTCGAGGAGGCGGTGGATTGGTGGAAAAAATCCTTCCTGCTCGATCCGGCGAGCGAGACGGTCGCGGAAAAATTGCGCCGCAACGGCGTGGATGTGGACGCGCTGCGCCGCGAGGCGGAAGCCGCGCGCCAATCCGAGACGCCCGCGCAAACGCCCCTGCTGCTGGATGCGTACGGCGATGACCTGGAAGTGGAGGAAGAGGACGGGCCCGAGGATGATCCGGACGTCCCCTAGTCCGCCCGTTGCGCATCCCGCGTGCAACCGTGCGCCCAACGGGCTGAAACGGAGGCGTTTCGCGCCGCCCCCCGGGACGGGCATATCCCCTCGCGCGCCTGCGCGCCCGCAGCCGTGAACGCCCACCGGGAGGATCCGGCGGAACGCGCGACGACGGAGGCCGCGCTGCGGGGCGACCGCGCGGCGTTCACCGCGCTGGTGGAGCGTTATCAAACGCCGCTCTACCGGTTCGCATGGCGGCTGCTCGGCGGCGATGCCGCGCTGGCACAGGACGCGGCGCAGGAAGCGCTGGCGCGGGCGTGGATCAAACGCACCTCGTTCCGCTTCCGACCCGGCGCGCGATTCTCCACCTGGCTCTTCCAACTGGCGCGCAACGCCGCGGTGGACCTGCTGCGCAAGCGGCGCGAGACACTGCTCGCGGAGGAGGCGCCTGAAATCCCGGCCCCCGGCGCGGATGCCGCGGCCGCGGCACAACACCGCGAAATCGGCGCGCGCATCGCCGCCGCCATCGCGGCCCTTCCGGAGGAGCAGCGAACCGCCGTCGTGCTCGCCGAATACCACGACCACTCCGCCCGCGACATCGCGGTCGTGCTGCGCTGCTCCACCCGAGCCGCCGAGTCCCACCTCTTCCGCGCCAAACAAGCCCTCCGCGCGGCCCTCGCCGACCTGCGCGCTTAACCCGCGTAACCCGCGTTGACAACGGCTTGAAATCTAACTAGTCTGAACTAGTTAGATACCACTCGGACCCTTATGAGCGCTGTAACCTTGTTTGAAGCCAAAACGCATCTCTCGCGCCTCGTGGAGGCCCTCGCCTCCGGCAGCGAACGGGAAATCCTGATTTCGCGCCGGGGCAAACCGGTCGTCCGCATGGAAGCGGTGCGCGGTGGAAACCCCTCCAAACGGATCGGCGTGGCGCGCGGGCGCCTCGTTGTGCCCCGCGACATCGACCGGGCCAATCCAAAAATTGCGGCGCTTTTCAAAAACTTCAAGCCGGACACATGAGGATCCTGCTCGACACGCATGTGGCCCTTTGGGCGCTGGCCGATGATTCACGCCTGCCTGCTCGCGCGCGGGCGATCATCCTGGACGAACGCGCAGAAATCTATTTCAGCGCGGCGACGGCCTGGGAAATCGCGATCAAACATGCCCTCGCACGCGGCAGCATGCCCATCGGCGGCGCAGAAGCGGTCGCGCTGTTCCGCGAAGCCGGCTATCGGGAACTGCCCATCACCGCCGCGCACAGCGCGGCGACCGAACGCCTGCCCCACCATCACGCGGACCCCTTCGACCGCATGCTTGTCGCCCAGGCGCTCGCCGAACCCATGCGGCTGCTGACGCACGATCGCCAGCTCAAGGCCTATGGCGATGTGGTGGATTGGGTGTAGAAACCCTCCGAACGGATCGGCGAGGCGCGAAACAGCGCAATTCCCTGAAAAAATCGTGCGTAGTTTCCTCCCGCCGCACGTTGCACCCATTAAAGGACAGCAAACAGTAGCTCGCTCAACCCACAAATCAGGAGATACACGATGAAACGGATCGCAACGGTTGCCTTGACCCTCATGACGGCGCTGGCTTTCGCCACGGGAGGGCGGGCGGAGGAAAAGGCAAAGGCGGTGTCCTGCCCAAAATGTGAATCGGTTTGGGTGAAGGTGCCCAATGCCGGCAAAGCGAAAACCTACACGAGCGTGAAGAAAATGGCGTGCGATGACTGCCGCACGGCTGTCGAAAACTTCTTCGCCGGGGGAGCGTTTGCGCATACGTGCAAAACCTGCGGGGACTTGGAAGCGTGCGAAATTGAACAAGCACAACTCAACGAAGAGACACGCGAACGCGCGGCCACATGCTCCAAATGCCAGGTCACCTGGGTGCGCGAGCCCCGGCAGGTCGGAAAGATCACGATCTACCGCACCACGAAGTCGATGAACTGCGAAACCTGCAAGAAGGCCGCTGCGGAGTATCTGGAAGGCGGGGCGCTGAAATCGGATTGCGAAAAATGCGGGGACGCCCTCGCCGCGTGTCACTGACGGGCCAATAGCAGGATAAAGGAAAACAACGAAAGGATGGCGGCCCTCATCAAGCTCCGCTTGTGAGGGCCGTCGAGTCGGAACACCTATGAATTACTCGCACATGCTCGCCGTTGCCGCACTGACGATGCTTTCATGGATCGTGACCACACCTGCATCGGAAAAGATCGATGCAAAGGCCTATCCTTACCAGACGTGCCTTGTTTCAGGAGAAAAGCTCGGCACTTCAGGCAAGGACGTCGTCCTGATTCATGAAGGTCAGGAACTGAAATTCTGCTGCCGGAATTGCCTGAAAAAATTCCGGGCTGCCCCCCGGAAATACATGGAAAAATTCGCGTCCATGCCGTCTGCCAACGCCACGGAACAAAGCCCGCCGCCTCAACCGACGGACGATCACTCGGGCCACAAACACTAACCGCGCATGTTCCCCAGCCGAGGCATTTTCATTCTGTGGATCAGCTTGCACTCGCTCGCCGTCACTGCGCTCGCGGGCGGTGACGGCGCGCAGGCGGGCTCACCTTGGCTTGCTTATCTGGCGCGTTTTCATCCCGTGTTGGTTCATTTCCCCATCGCATTAATTCCAGCCGCGCTGCTCGCGGAGTGGCTGAGCCTCAAACCGTCCTGGCGTTCGCTTCAGGTCGCGGCCAGGTTCTGCATCACATTGGGAGCGATCGCGTCAATCGCGGCAGCTTCTCTGGGGTGGCTGGCGGCCGCTGTGACCGAGGTCCCTTACGAACCTGACTCAATTCTCCGCGCACATCGTGCGGCCGGGATCGCAACGGTCATTTCAGGTTTCGCAGCTGCGGTGTTCACCTGGCGAGCCGACAGGACAGGCCGTCGGACGGACTTCCTTTTTTATCGCATTGCCCTGCACCTTTCAGCTGCGTCGGCCATTTTTGCAGGTCATTTCGGCGGGCTCCTCAGCTACGGTGAACAGTATTTTTCATGGCCCACGGGCCCGTGATGAACGGCTCCGGGCTCCAACTCATCGCCCAACATGATTAATGCTATAGTGTTGCGTAGTTTCCTTCATTCATCCGTTTAATCATCACATGCACACTGAACCTGACAATCATCTATCGCGCGTGCTGGCGGAGTGGCAGGCGCCGGAACCGCCGCCGGGCCTGTCGGCCGGGGTGTGGGCGCGGGTGGATGCCCGTCGCCCGTCCTGGCTGGAAAATGCATGGTTGTTTCGCGCCGCCACGGTCCTCACGGTCGCCCTGTGGGTGGCGGTGGTCCTGGCCCCGGGCCGGCCCGCCATCGGCGTGGCCTCGGAGAGCCTGACGGTCGCACTCGCCCGCGCGGGAGGCGCACGATGAATTCGAATCGCTGGTGGATGCTTGGCGTGCTCGCCGCCGCCGCCCTCGCGTTTTCCGCGGGGCGCTGGACGGCCACGCCGCCGGCGGGTGGCGACCCGTTGCGCGACGTCGCCACGATCCGACTCGACTGGCTCGGCTTGTCCTCCGCGCAGGCGGCGGAAATCGCGACGTTCGAGCCCGCGTACCACAAATCCATTGAATCCGGCTGCACCCGGCAGTGCGCCTCCCGCTGCCAGTTGGTCCACCTGCTGACCACCGACGCGTGGGACGCGGACCAGGCGCGCGCACAGGTCGAGGCGATGTGCGCGGCCCACCGCGAAAACGAACTCGCCACGCTGGACTATCTCGAACAGGTGCGCCGGGTCCTCACCCCCGAACAGCGCACCCGCCTGCTCGAACGCATCGGCGAATGCCTGTGCGAATCGTGCGCCCGGAACGGAAACCTGTGTTGCGTGCCGAAAGGAGATACACCGTGAAAACCATGCTCTCGCTGGTGAGCGCCTGCCTGCTGGCCGCGCCCTCGTTCGCGGAAACGCCCGCCGAAGCCGCGCCCAAACCGAAGCCCTACCCGTTCACATTCTGCATCGTGCAGGGCACCGAGTTCGAGGAATACAAGGAGCCCTATGTGATCACGCACGAGGGCCAGCAGTACAAGGTGTGCTGCAAGGACTGCCTGGTGGAGTTCCAGGCGGACCCTGCGCCGCATGTGGAGAAATTGGCGGCGCTGCTGAAGAAACGCACGGCGGCGGCGAAGCCCTATCCGCTGGCCACGTGCGTCGTGTCGGGCGAAACGCTCGGAGGCCACGGAGAACCGTATGTGATGCAACACGAGGGCCGCGAGGTGCGCTTCTGCTGCAAGGGGTGCCGCAAGGATTTCCTGAAGGATCCGGCGAAGTACCTGAAGCTGATCGACGATGCCGCGGCGAAAGCCGCGTCCGGGTGACCCATGCGCATCACCCTGCTCATGCTGTGCGGCATCGTGTCCGCAGTTCGCGCGGCGGCGGAACCCGCGCCGTTTGCGGAGGCCGTGCGCGCCGCGCCCTCCGTCATCGCCGCACGGCATCGCGCCGAGGCTGCGCTTGTGCGCGCGACGTCATCCGGGCGCTGGGCCGATCCCGAAGTGGAAGGCATGTACGCGCGCAAGGAAATGCCGATGGAGGACATGCCGATGTGGGGCGCTTCGCTCCAGCAACCGCTGCCCAAATGGGGCGAGCGCGCCGCCCAGCGGGCGCTGGCACGAGCGCAGCTCGACATGGCGCGCGCCGAAGCGGATCGAATGGCCGGTGAGGCGGCGATGGAAACGGCCCGCGCGCTGCTGGAGCGGGATGCCGCGCGCCAGCGGATGGACTTGCTGAGCCGCGTGCTGGATCGCACCGAGCGCGCACTGGCCGCCGCGGACGCGCGGCTCGGCGTTGGCCGCGGCGGCATCGGCGAGTCCCTCGCCCTGCAAAGCCGGATCACGGAACTTCGCCTCGCGCTGGACCAGGAAGAGCTGTTCGTGGCCGATGCCGATGCGGACGCGCGGCGCGCGCTCGGGCTGCACACTGACAAGGCGCTGCCCGCATTCGCGGCACCCGCCCTGGACGACATCCAGGTCACCCGCGCGCCCGGCATGCGCTTGCTGGAAGCGCAGCGGGCGGAAGCCGGCGCGATGGCGGCGATGGCGCGCGCCTCGGCGCGCCCGATGACTGCGATCCGGATCGGATTCGAACGGGAGCAGGCCGAGGACGGGGACGAGGACACCGCAGCCGTCGCACTGATGACGGAATTGCCGTGGAACAGCCGGCGCTACGCGAAAGCGGATGTCCGCGCCGCGACCGCCGAACAGGCCGGACGCGAAGCCGAGGCGGAAGCCCTGCGCAACCGGATCGAGGCCGATCTCGCGCAAGCCGCGCGGCTGGAACGGCTGGCGGAGCGGACACGCGCCTCGGTGGCTGAAACACGGCAGCGCATCGAGAACGAATACGCGTCGCTCGTCAATGCCTCCGGCAGCGCCGCGATGCAGGGGAACGCCCCGATCCTCATGCTGCTCGAACTGATCGATCGCGACGCCGAATTGGAAATGAAACGGATCGAGGCCGAGACGGAAGCGCGGATGGCCCGCGCGGACCTCTGGCCGTATGTGCCGTTACTCACGGGAGACGACCATGAATAAGAACCAGCTCATCACCTTCATTGTGACGTTTGTAGCGGGCGCGATCGTCGCGCTGGCGGTGCGGTCCGCGCGCCACGAGCCCTACGCCGCGCCCGCCCCCGCCCCCGCGCAGCCCGCGGACCCGCACGCGGGACATGCGCAGGCCGCCCCCGTGCCCCCGGCCGATGCGGTGCCCGTGAACACGGTGTGCGCGATTTGCGGCATGCCGGTGGACCCGAAGCTGCCGACTGCGTTGTATCAGGGCAAGGTGATCGGCTTCGGCTGCAAGCGATGCCCGTCGGAATTCGCGTCGAATCCCGACGTGTACGGACCCGCGGCCCTGGCCAACCAGGTGGTGGAGTAACATGAAGACCTCGATTCGCCTCTGGGCGGTGGCCGGGTTTGTTTCGGGCGCGCTGCTCGTCACGCTCCTGCCTGGACGCGTGCTGTTTGTCGATCACGCGGCGGCCCCGGCCGAGGCCACCGCGGGCGGCGTGCGCTACGCCTGCGCCATGATGGATTTTATCGGCAACGCACCCGGCGACTGCCCCGTATGCGGCATGAAGCTACAGCCGGTCACCGCCGGGGAATTGCAGCGCGAGCAGCAGCGCCGCATGGACCTGGAGCGCGTGACGGTTGCGGAGGGACCCGCGCGCGTCGTCGTGCGGGCCCATGGCGCCGCGGAATACGATCACCGCTACACGCGCGTCGTGACCCCGCGCGTGGCGGGCCGCATCGTGCACCGGCACGAGTCCACCTTCGGTTTCTGCACGATCGTGGCGGAGGGCGCACCGATAGTGGACCTCTACAGCCCCGAACTCATCGCGGCGCAGGGTGAACTGCTGGCCGCCCGCGCCATGGGCGACACCAACCTGATCGCCAACGTGCGCCTGCGGTTCGAGCGCTGGAACCTTGCCGATGTCGCGGACCATGTCCTCCAAACCGGCGAAACGGTGGAAAACGTGACCATTCGTTCGACCGTGGCCGGACAGGTGCTGCTGGAGGACATGACCGCGGTGGATGAGGCGCTCGAAGTGGGCCGCGAAGTCATGCCGGACACACAGTTGCTGCGTCTGGTCGATCCCGACAAACTCGCGCTGGTCGTGCAGGTCCCGGAATCGCAGGCGCGCTTCCTGCGCGAGGGGCAGCCGGCCGTGATCTCGGGTGACGACACCGGACCGCTGCCGCAGGTGAACGCCCACATCGGCAGACTCGCAATCGAAATCAATCCCGAGACCCGCACGCGCGAAGCGCGCATCTGGCTCGACGGTGCGCGCGACATCCTCCATCCCGGCGCGCTGGTGTCTGCCCGCCTGCACGGCGCGTTGGGACCGGACCTGAAGCCCGCCGACCCGGATGACCCGGACACCTGGGGACGTTTCCCGCTCGTGCCGAAGGAGGCCGTGCTCTCCACCGGCGTGCGGCACGTCGCGTGGCGGGTCGCGGGGCGCGGCGCGAACGGCGCATTGAAATTCGAACTCGCGCCCCTCGCCCTCGGCCCGCGCATCGAGGACGAAAACGGGAACGACCTCTTCGTGGTCCGCGCCGGACTCGCGCCGGGCGACGAGGTCGCATCGCGGGGCGCCTTCCTCATCGACAGCCAGGCCCAGCTCGCCGGAACCCCCAGCCTGCTCAACCCACAAGGCGCGGTGGCGCCGACCGCAGGCCACGAGCACTGATGATCGCCTTCGCCGTACGCAACACGTTCATCACGCTGGCGGCGGCGCTCGGACTGGCCGTCGCGGGCTGGTGGGCGTGGCGGCAGGCGCCGGTGGACGCGATCCCCGACCTGAGCGACAACCAGGTCATCGTCTGGGCGCAGTGGCCGGGCCAGAGCCCGCGGGACATGGACCAGCAGGTGACCGCGCGGCTCGCGCGCGAACTGCAGGGGCTGCCCGGCGTCCAGACCGTGCGCGGCATGTCGCTGTACGGCGCGGCCTACGTCTATGTGATCTTCGACGAGTCGCGCGATCTCTACGACTGCCGCACGCGCGTCCTGGAGCGCCTCGCCCAGATGCAGGCCCTGTTGCCGCCCGGCGTCGTGCCGCGGCTCGGTCCGGACGCCACGGCGATGGGACAGGTCTTCGCCTTCACGCTGCAGGGCCCGCGCGACGTCGAACGCAAACGCTTCGTGCTCGACCAGGTTGTCGTGCCCGCGCTGCAGGCCGTGCCCGGCGTGGCGGAGGTCGCGCCCGCGGGCGGCGTCGTGCGCGAGTACCAGATTGACGTGGATCCCCGCCGACTCGAGGCGCAGGACCTGACGCTCGACATGCTGATGATGGCGGTGCAGCAGGCGGGGCGCGACATCGGCGCGATGAGCGTCGAGCAGTCGGGCCTGGAGACGATGATCCGCGGCGCGGGGTTCATCCGCGCCGCCGCAGACGTGGAAAACATCGTACTGCGGGGCAATCCCGCGCGGAGCGCGGGCCTGCGGTTGGGCGACATCGCCGATGTGCGGCTCGGCGGCCAGTTCCGGCAGGGCGTGCTGGCCGACGCGCAGCAGGAACACGTCGGCGCGATCATCGGCATGCGCGTCGGCGCGGACCCCAAAACGGTGATCAACGCGGTGAAGGCCCGCCTCACCTCGCTCGCGCCCGCGCTGGCCGCGGAGAATCTCACCGCCATCCCGTTTTACGATCGCTCCCAGCTGATCCACGAAACCACGGCCACCCTCGCGAAAACCCTGCGCGAGGCGGTCGTCACCACGGTGATCGTTGTCGTGGTGTTCCTCCTGCACGCGCGCGCGAGTCTCGCGGTGGCGGCGAGCCTGCCCATGGCGATGTTGTTCTCGTTCCTCGTGATGCACCTGTTCGGCGTCAGCGCGAACATCATGAGCCTTGCGGGCATCGCGATCGCCATCGGGGTCATGGTGGATTTCGGCATCATCATGACCGAAAACATCACGCAGCACCTCGTGGACCTGCAGGAAAAGTGCCGCCGCGAAAACCGGCCGATGCCCACGTCGCCGCTGGACCCGGAAATCACCGACACGGTCGTCCGCGCGGCGCGGGAAGTCACCCGCCCGCTGGTCACCTCGGCGGCGACGACGGTGATCGGGTTCCTCCCGATCTTCGCGCTGACCGGCCAGGCAGGCCGCCTGTTCGAGCCGCTCGCGCTGACCAAATCCCTCGCGATCAGCGGCGCCGTGCTGTTCGGAACGCTGCTTGTGCCGCTGCTGTGCCGGCTGCTGCTGCCGCCGTGGCACATCCGCAAGCCGGTCCTCATCGGCCTCGCCGGCACCGCCGCGGGACTGGCGTTCGGCTGGTTCATCCGCGACGGCTGGACCCTGCCGCTCGACTACGGGCGATGGGCGCTCACCGTGCCCGGATGGCTGTTTGCGCCCGCGTTTGCAGCGCTCTGCGCGTCGGCGGTGTGGAAGATCGGCCGCGAGCGCCTTGTGAATTACGAGGAGAATCCCGCCAGCCGCGCCATCCACGTCGCGTACGAATGGGCCTACGCGCGGATCATCAAGCGCAAGGTCGCGTTCACGGTCACGATCGCGCTGCTCGCAAGCGCGGGCTATCTGCTGGGCACGGGCTGGACCACCCTGAGCTGGCCGCTGCGCAAGGCGTTTGATCTCGCCGGCGGCGACTTCACCGCCACGCGCCTGCACCACGCGCTGGCGCGCGCGTTCCCCGGCGTCGGCTCCAGCTTCCTGCCGCCGCTCGACGAGGGCAGCCTGCTTTTTATGCCGTCGCTGCCGGCGCATGGCGGGCTCGGCGAAACGCTGCGCGTGATGAAGAAGCAGAACCAGCTGATCGAATCCGTGCCCGAAGTCGCGTCGGTGATGGGCAAACTTGGCCGCGCCGAAACCGCACTCGACCCCGCGCCGCTCGGCATGATCGAAACCGTGGTCCTGCTGAAGCCATACCGCGACTGGCCCGTGCATGAGATGACCACGCCCGACGGCGGCGTCGAGCGACGCCCGCGCACGCTGGCCGAGGTGCGCGATGTGCTTGCGGCGCAAACCGACATCCCCGGCGTCGCGCCGAGCTGGCTGCAGCCCATCGAGACGCGCGTCGTCATGCTGTCCACCGGCATCCGCAGCCTGATCGCGCTGCAGATCCTCGGCGACGACGGCGCCGCGCTCGAGGCCTTCGCGGAGCAGGCGGAAAAAATCATCCAGGGCACGCCCGGCGCGGTGGACGTGCAGATGCAGCGCGAGGGCGGCAAGCCCTACGCCGAGGTGCGGCTCGACCCGGCGAAACTCGCGCGCTTCGGCCTGACGCAGGAGCAGGTGATGCGCACGGTCGAAACCGCGCTTGGCGGCATGGCCCTCACCTACTCCGTCGAAGGCGCGCTGCGTTACCCCGTCCGCATCCGCTACCTGCGCGAGCGGCGCGACGACACCGACGAACTGCCGCTCGTGCAGGTGCCGGTCCCCGGCGGCATGGGGTCCGTCCCGCTCGCCGCCCTGCTCGCCGCGCCCACCGTGTACACGCTGGACCTGCCGGATGCCCACGCGTTCCCTGCCGCGCTCGCGCCCGCCGACCAGCGCAACTACACCGTGCTGTCGCACACCCGCGCCGAATTGACCGTGCCCGCCGGTGAGCCGCTGCCCGACGCCGCACGGAACCACGTCATCGGCGAGCGCCCGTCGGAAGCCGGCCTCACCTACACCATCGGCCCGATGGCGATCCGATCCGAAGGCGGAAAGCGTACGCAGTACGTGCTGTTGAACAACCGCGGGCGCGGCGAGGTGGATGTCGTGCGCGCGGCGGACGAACGGCTGCGCGCCGCGCTGGCGGCCGGCCAGCTCAGCCTCCCGCCCGGCACGACCTACCGGTGGGTTGGACGCTATGAGGAAAAACTCAAGGCCGACGCGGTGTTGCGGGTCATCATCGCCTTATCGCTGGCCGTGATGATCGTGTTGATCTATCTCGGCACGCGCTCGTGGCTCATCACCGCGATCATCGTCCTGTGCAACGCGCTGGTGACGACGGCGGGCGGGTTCTTCTTCGTCTGGTGGTGGGGCGCGGAGATGACGACCGCGGTCGTCGTCGGGTTCCTCGTCCTGCTCGGCGTGATGTTCAACGACGGCATCCTGCTCGGCACTTACATCCAGGAGCAGTTCAAAATCCCGCCGACGACCGTGGACGAGGTGCACCGCCGTGTCTTCATCGCGGGCCTGCGCCGGCGCCGCCCCGCGATCATGACCAACGCCACGACCATGCTCGCGCTGGTTCCGGTGCTCTGGGCCACCGGCCGCGGGTCCGAACTCATGCAGCCGATGGTCCTCCCCGTCGTCGGCGGCATGATCTTCGACATCGTTTCCCTTTTCTCCGTTCCCGTTTTCTTCACCTGGCACTGGGAGCGCAGGCTGCGCCGAGTCTGAGTCTCGACATCGCCCGCGCGGCGCGCTATCAACCCCGCCCCATGCAACAAATCTTCCGCCGCACACTGGCCGGTTACTACGCCGCCGAGGGTCTGAACGCCTTCGCCGTAACCATCGTGGGTTCCTGCATCTTCTTCTGGACGCGCTCCCGCTATGGCTACTCCGATCTCCACAACCTTCTGCTGGGCGCGCTGCAGGGCCTGCTCTTTGCCCTCGTGCCCAGATGGGGCGGGCGCCTGGGCGACCGGTGGGGCTACGACCGCGCGCTGCGCCTCGGCGCGGCCGGCATGCTGGTGGCGGAGCTGATCCTGCTGACGGTGCACAACCCCGTGGCGCCCGCCATCGCCATCGCCCTGTTCACGGCGTTCATGTCGCTGACATGGCCCGTGCTGGAGGCCGCGGTCGTGCTGTACCCCGGGCGGCTCTCGACGCCGGACCGCATCGGCATCTACAACCTGGTCTGGGCCCTCCCGGGCGCTTTCGCCTTCCTTGCCTCCGGCGCACTGTTCAGATGGAAGCCGGACGCGATTCTGGTCGCGGCGATTGCCGCGCAGGCGCTGATGCTGGCGCATCTGTTGCGCCGGCCGCGCGCATCAACCCCCGCGGAGTCGGCGCGCGCGCCACACCGGGGCGACGCCGTGCCGCACGCGGACAAGCTGCGCTCCGTGCGGCTGGCGCGGCTGGCGAACGGGACCGGCTATCTCATGCAGTGCGGACTCATGGCCACCGCGCCGGCCGTGGGCGATCGGCTCGGTCTTCCCGCCGCCTCCACGATCTGGCTGGTGTGCGTGTTTCTCGCCGCGCGCGGCGGCGCGTTCTTCGGGCTGTGGAAGTGGACCGGCTGGCACTACCGGACGAGGTGGCTTGCGCTCGCGCTGCTCGCGGGGCCGGTCTCGCTGGCGGGCATCTTCTTCGTGCCGTGGACGGCCGGGGTCTTCACCGCGCTCGCCGTGTTCGGCGCCGCGGTCGGCCTCTGCTACTACGCATCCCTCTACTACTCGCTGGATCTCGGGGAGGAGAAGGGCGAACACAGCGGGCAGCACGAGTCCATCATCGGCCTCGGCGTCCTCCTCGGCCCGCTCACCGGCGTGGCGGGCGCGGCGATCTTCGGCCACACCGCGGGCGCGCAGGGCGCCATCGTGGCCGCGGCGGCGACCGTCGCGGCGACGGGGCTGATCCGGATTCGCCGGTGACGCGCCGGCCAGCTCTTCCGCCCGGGCGGCCCCTCACGGGGCGCCCGGTCCCGCGAAAGAGAAGGAGGCGGGTAAGCGCGATCGCGCCGGATCGGACGTCGTGCGGGCTACGGTCCGCCCCGGGGCGGCAGGCGCTTTCGCCGGACGCGCAGATTGTAGTCCACCAGCGCGCGGTCCCAACCGACATCGTGCCCGGCCCTTTCGCTCTCGAACCACTTGTGGCGGAGCACGTCTTCCTTCATCTCCTCCCACTCGCGAAAGAGAGCGGTTTTCCGGGCCCACTCGTCAACGTGCCGGGCCTCGCCGGGATCGGTTTTTTCAGGTTTATCCGCCATCGGCGTCCACCTTCCCAACAGGGGAAACCCTAGAGCGCAATCCCCGCCCGTGTCAAACCGTCCGGGCCACCAGGCCGTGCAGGTAGGCGCCCTCCGGAAAGCCCATCAAAACGGGGTGATCCGGCGGATGGGATAGCGCCTCCAGCAGCTGGACCTCGCGGCGCGCGTCCGCGGCCGCCCAGCCCAGGACCATCTCAAGGTGTTCCGCCTTGACCCAGCCCGAGCAGGAGAACGTGGCGAGGATCCCGCCGGGCCGCAGCAGCTTGAGGGCGAGCAGGTTGATGTCCTTGTACGCGCGCAATCCTTTTTCCAACTGGCCAGGATTGTTCACAAAGCGCGGCGGATCGAGGACGATGAGGTCGAAGGCGCGCGCCTCATCCCGGAATTTCCGCAGCGCGACCGGCACGTCGGCCTCGCGGTATTCGATCGGAACCGAAAGCCCGTTCGCGGCGTGGTGCCGCCGCGCGCGGTCAAGGGCCGGCGCGGAGGCGTCGAGGCCGAAAATGGATTTCGCGCCGGCCGCGGCGGCATGCAGTTCGAACGACCCGGAATAGCAGTAGGCGCTCAACACATCGCGCCCCGCCGCGTAGCGGGCGACCTGGATCCGGTTCTCGCGCTGGTCGAGATAGAACCCCGTCTTCTGTCCGCCCGCCAGATCAACGTCGTACACGAAACCCGACTCGCGAATTCGGCCCGTGTGCGGCGCGCCCCGACTTTCCGCGCCGACCGCGGCCGCGTCGAGCCCTTCGCGTTCGGCGGCATCCGGCTCGGCCGAAAAATGAAAACGCGCGATCCCGGTACGCGCCGCCAGGTGTTCGCGCACGAAGGGCAACCACGGGCGCCACGCCGCCGCGCCGACGCGAACCGCGAAAACGTCCGCGTAGCGATCCACGATCAAGCCGGAAAGGCCGTCGGCCTCCGAAAACACGAGGCGATACGCATCCGTCGGTCCCGGCAGGCCCACGGGGCCGAAGAGCCGCTCGCGCAACTCCAGCGCGCGATCCAGCCGGTCCGCCAGCAACGTCTCATCCAGCGGCTCCTCGCGCCGCCGCGTCAGGATGCGGGCCGCGAGCGCGCAGTCCGGATGCGCCCACCCGCGCGCGAGCCACTCGCCGTCGGCCGAGACGATCTCCGCGGGACCCGGCGCGCCGGCCCCGTCCTCCCAGCGGGCCACGGCCCCGGAGAAGATCCACGGATGTCCGATTCGCACCGGCCGGTCGCGGTCCTTCTTCAGATGGATCGTTGCACTCACAAGGCGGCAGCATCCGGCATCCATCGGCTCGCAGCCAGAAAAAATGACCGCACTTGCCGGACGCCCTTCCTTGTGGCCAACTCCCGGTTGGGCGGGAGTGCGCGCACTTCGGTCCACACTTTGATGTCGGATCGTCTGCCCATCTACGAAATCGAATCGGCCCTGGCCGCCGCGCTGCCGCGCAACCGGCGGCTGATTGTGCGGGCCCCGACCGGCTCCGGCAAATCCACCCAGGTTCCGCAGATGCTGCTGGATCACGGCCTGCTCGGGTCCGGGCAGGTCGTGATCCTGCAGCCGCGCCGGATCGCGGCCCGCCTGCTCGCGGCCCGCGTGGCCCACGAGCGCGGCGTGAAGCCCGGGGCGGAGGTCGGCTACCAGATCCGGTTCGAGGACGTGACCTCGCCCGCGACCCGCATCCGCTACGTCACCGAGGGCATCCTGCTCCGCCAGATGCTCTCGGACCCCGAATTGCGAGGCGTCTCGTGCGTCATCTTTGACGAATTCCACGAACGGCATCTCTACGGCGACATCACGCTGGCGCGCGCGCTCGCGCTGCAGCGCGCGCGCCGGCCCGACCTCGCGCTGATCGCTATGTCCGCCACGCTCGACCTCGGGCTCGTCGAGGACTATCTGCGGCCCTGCGATGTGCTCGAATCGAGCGGGCGCATGTTCCCGGTGGACATCCGCCACCGCCCCACCCCGCCGGCGCGCGACCCGCGCGACGAGGTGCCCGTGTGGGAGCAGGCCGCCGCCGCCTTCGCCGAGGCCGCGCGCGGCGGCGCGGCGGGCGACGCGCTGGTGTTCATGCCCGGCGCGTACGAGATCGCCCGGACGATGGACGCGCTGCGGGACACGCCCGAGGCCGCGGGCTGCCTGATCCTGCCGCTGCACGGCGATCTGCCGCCGCAGCAACAGGACGAGGCCGTCGCGCGGCACGACCGGCGAAAGATCATCGTCGCGACGAATGTCGCCGAGACGTCGCTCACCATTGACGGCATCCGCCTCGTGATTGACGCCGGGCTCGCGCGCATCCCGCGCTACGATCCGCGCCGCGGGATCAACACGCTGCTGATCGAGAAGATTTCCCGCGCCTCGGCCGACCAGCGGGCGGGCCGCGCCGGGCGCACGGCGCCGGGCGTCTGCATCCGGCTCTGGGGCGAAGCGGAGCACCGGGGCCGGCCGGTGCAAGAGCTGCCGGAGGTGCGCCGGCTGGATCTCGCGGAGGTGGCGCTGACCCTGAAGGCCGCCGGTTTCCCTGATGTCCGGAATTTCCCGTGGCTGGAAAAACCCGACGACAGGACGCTCCAGCGCGCGGAGACGCTGCTGCGCGATCTCGGCGCGGCGGATGATCAAACGGGCGGCATCACGGAACTCGGCCGCCGGATGCTCGCCTTCCCGGTCCATCCGCGCTACGCGCGCATGCTGCTGGCGGCGGGCCAGTACGGCGGCGTGCGGCAGGTCGCGCTGATCGCCGCGCTCACGCAGGGACGCGACATCCTCGTGCGCCGCGCGGATCGCGATTCAACGAACCGGCGCGAGGACTTGTTCGGCGAGCACGCGGCGTCCGATTTCTTCGTGTTGATGCGGGCCTGGTCCTACGCCGAGAAGAACAACTTCGCGCTGGAGGCCTGCCGCAAAGTCGGCGTGCATGCGCAGGCCGCGCGGCAGGTGCGCCCCCTGTATCACGCCTTTCTGCGGCTCGCCGGGGCGCAGGGTCTGCCGGTGGATGCGCCCGCCGCGGAGGACGAGGCGATCCAGAAGTGCGTGCTGACCGGGTTCGCCGACCACCTGGCGCGTCGGCTCGACGGCGGCACGCTTCGCTGCCAGCTTGTTCACGGCCGGCGGGGCACGCTGGCGCGCGGCAGCGTCGTTTCAAAGGCCTCGCTCCTGGTCGCCGCGGAGGTGAACGAAATCGAAGGCCGCGAGGTGGAGGTGCAGCTCTCGCTGGCGACCGCGGTGAAGCCGGAATGGTTGCGGGAACTCCATCCTGGCGGATTCCGCGAGGAGACGGCCGCCGCGTGGGACGAGACGACGCGGCGGGTATACGCCGAGCGCCGCCTTCTCTTCCGCGACCTGGTGCTGGAAACCAAGCGCTCCGAACAGCCGCCCGCGGACGCCGCGGCGGAACTGCTCGCGGAGCGGGTCCTCTCCGGCGAACTCGTGTTGAAGCGGTGGGATGAGGCGGTCGAGCAGTGGCTGACGCGCGTGAACGGCCTCGCCGCATGGTGCCCGGAGTTGGCGGTCCCGATCGTGACCGCCGAGGACCGGAAGCTCATGATCGCGCACATCTGCCATGGCGCGGCGAGCTACAAGGACATCAAGGAGCGCGACGTGTGGCCCTTCGTGCGCGACTGGTTGACCCCGGCCCAGCGCGCGCTGGTGGAGAAGCACGCGCCGGAGCGGATCGCGCTGCCGTCGGGGCGGAGCGCGAAAATCATCTACGCGGGCGAGGCCCCGCCCCATTTCGCGGCCACGATCCAGAATCTCTACGGCCTGGAGGAGACGCCGCGGATCGCGATGGGCCGGGTCGCGCTGACGGTGCACCTCCTCGCCCCGAGCCAGCGGCCGGTGCAGATCACCCAGGACCTCGCCGGTTTCTGGCGCGACCAGTACCCGCGCGTGAAGCAGGAACTGCGGCGGAAATATCCGAAGCACGAATGGCGATAGGCCCCGCTACTCTTCGGCAACCGGGCGGGCGGGCGCGCGGGCGCCGCGGAAGAGAATGGCCAGGTAGAGCGCGGCGGACGCGGTGGCCACCGCGCCGAGGACGGCCACGATGGCCAACACGCTGGGGTGCCAGAGGGCGACCCCGCCGAGGTACGCGGCGGCGAGGAGGAGCAGCCACGGCACGCTGCCGAACCGGTGCTGCGCCATTTCGAAGTGGAGCAGCAGGTAACTGACGCCCAGGGGGCACATCGCGAGCATCACCATCCGGACGAGGCGCTCGACCTCGGGCGCCGGATCGGTGACGCCGTAAAGGATGCGCAGCGGGATCCACGGCCAGGCGAGCGAGAAGCCGACGCCGATCCCGATCAGGGCCACCGCCATGCCCAGGGCCTTGAACAGGGCGAGCCGGCTGGAACGCGTGCTGCCGCCGTGCGTGATCACCTTCGGGAACATCGCCATCGCGATCGGCATCGGCAGGAAGACGACGGAGCGGCCGATCGTCGCGGCCCACGCAAACGCGCCGGCCGCGTCGGGATGGAAATGGCGGACGAGCATGACGTCGCAATTCATCAGCACGCCGTAGCCGGCCAGCATCAGCATGGCCTTGAGGAAATAAGGCCCGATCCCGCGGGTGGCCGGCACGCGCGGGCCCGCGCCGCGGGTGATCCACCACACGCCGAAGAGGCCCACCGCGACGCCACCGCCCATCGCCAGGGCCCCGGAGAGGATGGCGTGGTACGCGGTGGCCGCGCCCGCGGCGAGAAACAGGAGGCCCAGGACCAGGCGGACGACGCCGATTCCGTGCAGCGCGGCGCCGAACCACCAGAAGGCCTGCATCCCCTGGAGCACACCCGCCAGCACGGGGATCATCATGAAGGCGAAGAGCGACGCGGCGACGACATAAATCGGGCCCGGCGCGGGCAGATGGAAGAATGCCGTCAGGCGCGGATGCAACAGCCACAGCGCGCCGCTCGCGGGAATGGCGAGCAGGCCGATGCGCCAGCACCAGCGGCGCGCGATCGCGCGCGTGAGCGCCAGGTCGCCCGCGCGGTGGGCGCGCGCGGCGAAATGCGCCATCGCGTTGCGCAGCGCCTCGAGCGGCGTGGCCATCACGAGGAACAGGTTGAGCAGCGTCGCGAGGATGCCGTACTCATCGGACGACAGGCCCCGCCCCATCACCATGTGGAAGGCCACGTTCGCCACATTGGCCACGCCGGTGATGACGATGAGCAGGAGCCCGTGTCGGACCAGTTTGCCCTCAAAGGTGGCGTCGGCGTTCGTCATTTGGCGTGCGCGCGGTGGAACCAGCGGCCCCCGGTGTGGTCATAGAGGTCCACGATCCACGCGAAGGGCGAATAGAGCAGGCGCAGCCGGACGATGGCAACAAACATTTCAAGCGACGCGCGCCCGACCCTGAGCTGCGAGCCGCCGACATCGTGCCACACCGTGGGGTGCTCGACGATCCGGAACCCCTTCCGGCGGAGCCGGAACAGCAGGTCCACGTCGAACGCCCAGCGCGTGATGCCGAGTTCGGGCAGGACCGCATCGAGCGCCGCCCGCGACAGCAGCTTGGCCCCGCACTGGGTGTCGTGGATCCGCACCTTGAAGAGGCGCCGCACGAGGAAATTGAAGAGGCGCGAGGCGACGCGGCGTTTGAGGGGCTGCCGCGGCGAGACCCGCGCGCCGGGGATCCAGCGCGAGGCGAAAATCGCGCCCGCGTCGCCGATGTGACCCACCAGCGCGTCGAAGGCGGCGGGTCCGGTCGCACCGTCGGCATCCACGAAACCGACCAGCCCGCCGCGGGCGGCCCGCCAGCCCAGCATGATGGCGCCGCCTTTTCCGATGGCCTCGGGTTCGACCAACACGCGGACGGCGGGGTGCGCCGGCGCATGGTCCCGCGCGACGCGCTCGGTGCCGTCGCGCGAGCCGTTGACCACCACGATCAGCTCGAAGTCGTCCCGGTACCGCGGTTCGAAGTGCGCGAGGTACGCGGCGAGCGTGGGCGGGAGGCGCTGCTCCTCGTTGTAGGCGGGGATGACGATGGACAGCTTCACGGGGCGGCATCCGGATCGCGCGCGTAGAGCTGGAGCCGCGTGCCGCCCTGCCCGAAATGGGAGAACTCGCCGGCCGGCGCGTAGCGCGCCGCGACCTGCGCCCGCAACGCGCGCTGTTCCTCCTCCGGCAGGGGGACGACTTCGGGCGCGGCGACGGAAAAGGCGTATTCGCTCAGCGCGGCGACGCGGGCGGGCGAGGCGTCAATATCCTCGCGGAGCATTGCGCGGTTGCGGACATGGCGCCGCGCGGCCGTCGCGCGGTCGAGGTCCGGGTAGTAGCTGAAGACGCCCATTTCCCATCCTTCCGGGACTCGCAATCCGGACTCGACGGCCAGGTAGGTGTCCTGCGTGAGCAGCTCGGTCGCGTCCCCCGTCCGCTCGCGGATGGCGCGGGCGGCCTCCCGCAGTTGCAGCAGGGCGGGTTTCTCGCGCATCCGCCACCAGACGCGGTCCCGGCCGGCGACCACCCAGGCCTGGTTGACGGGCGAGGACACCGCGGCGGCGCCGTTGACGGCCAGCGCGATCCAGAGCGCCGCCCGCGCGAACTGGGGCCGGCCCATGGCGGGCGCGCGCATGCAGGCGGCGGACAGCAACGCGGCAAACGCGGGGAACAGCGGGACCTGGTAGTCGTCGTAGGGGAACGGCGCCGCGGCCTGGGCCGCCAGCATCGCGGCAAGCGCCGACCAGGCGGCCACCGCGAGCGTGTCGCGGGGGCCCTCGCGGCGGAGCAGGCCGGCCCAGCGCGCGAGGAGCAGCGCGAGGCCGAGCGCGAAGGCGACGAAGTAGCCGCCGGTCAGCCGCGAGAGCATGCCGGCCATCAGCGCGGCCGCGCCCCACTCGCCGGTCACCTCGCGGTGCGCATGGTAGTCCAGCAGGAAGAAACGGAACGCGTCCGGCGCGAGGAGATAGAAGACGCCGAGGAACATCGCCAGGCCGGTGGCGCCGCCCAGTCCGAAGGCGATCCAGCCGCGGTCGCCGAACACGCGCCGTCCGGTCAGCAGCCAGAGCCCCACGGCAACGAGGGCGAGGCCCGCGGTGATGCGGGTGGCGGCCGCCGCGGCGAGGACGAGCCCCGCCCAGGCGAACCACGCCGCGGATTTCCGGTCGCGCGCGATCGCGACGGCGAGCAGCCCATTCGTGAGGAAAACGGCGCACAGCGAATAGGTCTTCACGACGGTGGTGAAATAGCTGTGGTACACATTGACGGCGACAAGGACGAAGGCCATCGCGGCCGCGGCGGATCTCCGTTCCGGCGGGCCCAGCCGCGCCGCCAGCGATGCGGCCGCGGCCGCGGCGAGCAACCCGAGCAGCGCGGTGAACAGGCGTCCGCCCCCGACGCCACAATGGGCGACGAGCGGGTGGGCGAGGCCGTAGATGAGCGGGAACATCGGACCCTGCGTGAAGGCGAAATCGCGGAATGGCAGCCGGCCTTCACCGGCGAGCCGGGCGGCGTAGAGGTACCAGCCCTCGTCCTGGTTCAGTTCTCCAAAAAACAGGTTGGCG
>CAYMCD010000008.1:0-24860 GCA_964388845.1 uncultured Verrucomicrobiota bacterium | reverse complement strand
GCGAGGGCGAGCCAGGCCAGCAGCGCAAGCGCCACGACGGGGATCAGGGCGCGGCGATTCACGCGGCGCCTTTCATTTCGGCCGCGAGCGCGTCGAGGAAGCGGCCGATGATGTCCGCGGCGCGGCGCAGGCTGGCCAGATCGATGAATTCGTCGGCCGTGTGCGCCTGCAGGATGCTGCCCGGTCCGAACACCGCTATCTCGCCACAGGTCCTCGCGAAGGGGCCGGCGTCGCTGTACCAGCTCGCGCCCAGGG
The DNA here is from genome assembly GCA_964388845.1 of uncultured Verrucomicrobiota bacterium. Taxonomy (GTDB): domain Bacteria; phylum Verrucomicrobiota; class Kiritimatiellia; order CAIVKH01; family CAIVKH01; genus JAMLJG01. The sequence goes on along the minus strand of CAYMCD010000008.1, from coordinate 24,605 downwards.
TGCGGCCGGGCGCGCCGGCGGACCGGCAACCCGCCACGAGCCGGCGGACCAGCCGCGTATCGGCGGGCGTCTCGAACGGGGTTCCCTCCTTGATGGGGGTGAGGTTGAATCCGGCCACCTCCCCGCCGGCGCGCAACTCCGACAGAACGCCGCGCACCGTTGAAAGGATCGCCGCGTTGTCCTCGCCCGCGACCGTCCGGCGGTCCACCTCGATGACGCAGCGATCGGGCACGATGTTGATGGAGGATCCCCCGCGGATGAGGCCGATGTTGACGCTCGGCGGACCGAGCGGCCCCCCGCCGTGCCGGGCGCGCGCGGCCTCCAGCTCGCCCTCGATGGCGGCGATCACGCGGGTCATGGCGCGGATGGCGCTGATCCCTTTTTCGGGATTGGAGCCGTGCGCCGCCCGACCCGTCAACTCGACCTCATACCACAGCGTGCCCTTGTGCGCATGCACGACATCGAGATCGGTCGGCTCCAGCACGAGGGCTTCATCGGCGCCGATTCCGAGATCAACCAACTGCTCGGCCCCCACATTCCCCTTTTCCTCGCCCACCGCGCCGACATAGATCAATTGCACGCCGGCCTCCGCCAACGCGGCCAGGCGCGTCGGGGTGAGGGCCCACAGCGCGGCCGCCATCGGGCCTTTGGTGTCGCAGGCGCCCCGCCCGAACAAGCGGCCGTCCCGGACGAATCCATCGAACGGCGGCACGGTCATGCCGTGGATGCCCTGCGTGTCCAGGTGCGATTCGATCAGCAGGGTGCGGGCGGGGCGTTCGGGCCCCCAGCGGCCGACCACATTGGGACGGCCGCCGGTGATCTCGTGCTGCTCGACGCGGAAGCCTTTCGCGGCCAGCAGCGTGGCGAGGCGTGCGGCCATGGGCTTTTCCGTGCCGATTCGGGGGTCCTCCGAGAGCATCGGATTGACGCTGGGTATCGCGACCAGCTCGCTCAGAAGTCTAATGAGTCCGTCATCCACCATATCGCCTCGTTTGCGCGCTGAAACGATACGTCAGAACCACACGATTTGACAATCCTGCTCGGGACACGTTCCACCGCCCCTCCTCCGGGCGTCGGGCGGCATCGTCCGGCTTCGCGTGCCGGGCCGGAAAAGCGCAAAATATGGTGGTTGAAATCGGCTATAGCCCCTTGGTATAGGTGCCCCAATGCAATTCGCGTATGGCGTTGGGCGGGGGCTGCGCCGGCCGGCGTACAGCGTCCGGAAGGGTTAGTGGAGGGTTGATACCTTGTACCTGAAAACACTCGAAATCGTCGGATTCAAGAGCTTTGCCGAAAAGACCCGCCTCGAGTTCGAACCCGGCATGACCGCCATCGTGGGGCCAAACGGTTGCGGGAAGAGCAACGTGGCGGACGCCGTGCGATGGGCGCTGGGCGAGCAAAGCGCGAAGGCGCTGCGCGGCGCGAAGATGGAGGATGTCATTTTCAACGGCACCGACTCGCACAAGCCGCTGGGCATGGCGGAGGTCAGCCTGACCCTGGCGGACTGCGAGGCGGCGCTGGGAACCGAGTTCAACGAAGTGACGATCACGCGCCGCGTGTTCCGCAGCGGCGAGGGCCAGTATTTCATCAACAAGGCCCCCTGCCGGCTGAAAGACATCCAGCGCCTGTTCATGGACACGGGCATCGGGACCAATTCCTATTCGTTGATGGAACAGGGGAAAATTGACCGCATCCTGAGCTCGCATCCCGAGGATCGCCGGGCGGTGTTCGAGGAGGCCAGCGGCATCACGAAGTTCAAGGCCGACAAGCGGGAGGCGCTGCGTAAATTGGAGCAGACGGAAGCCAATCTGCTCCGCCTCGACGACATCATCCGCGAGGTCAAACGCCAGATCATTTCGCTGCAGCGGCAGGCGGGAAAGGCGCGGCGCTACCAGGAACTGCAGGTCCAGCTGCGCGCGCTCGACCTTTTCGCCACGCGCGAACGGCTCGACCAGATGGACGCGCAGATCCGCGCGCTGGAGGCGCGGCTCACGACCATCGCGGACCAGGATGAGGCGGCGCGCGCCGACGTCGCGCGCGTGGAGGACGAAGGCGGACGCCTGCGCGGCCAGGTCGAAGCCATCGAGGGGGAGATCGCCAACGCCATGGAGGCGGCCATGGCCGCCCGCACGGAGCTGGACCGCGCGCGGGAAACCATCCGGCACAGCGAGGAGCGAAGGGCCGAGTTGCAGCAGCTTTTTGAGCGCGACACGCGGGATGCGGACGAGGCGCGCGGCCGCCGCACGCACCACGATAAATCGCTCACCGACCAGCTGGCGCGGCTGGCCGGCGCGCAGGCCGATCTGGAGAATGCGGATCGCGAGATGGCGGATCAGGCCCAACGCCTCACCGCCGCCGAACAGCGCGTGGATGAACTCGGACGCCTGCTGCACAAATTGCGTACCGAGCAGGTGGAATTGGACGCGCGTTCGGCGCAGGTCCAGAACGAGCTTTCGCAACTCGACGCCGAGGAGCGGACGAACGTCATCCGCCGCGAACGCCTCGCCGCGGAGCGCACCGAATCGGCCCGCGCCCTCGAAATTTTCGAGGGGCGCCGGAACGAGGCCGACGGACGCATCGCCGGATTGCGCCAGGACGTTGACCGCGCGCGCGAACACCTCGCCGACCTGGAAGCGCAGCGCCACGACAAGGCGAGCGCGGAGCAGACGCTGCGCCAGCAGGTCGCGGCATTGAAATCGAAGGCGGCCGCGCGCGGCGCCCAGATCGAATTGCTGTCAGACAGCGGCCAGCAGCACGAGGGCTATGCGCTCGGCGCGCGCCAGCTCCTCGATCCGTCGGATTCCCTCCAGCTGGACCGGGCCTCGGTGCTGGGCCCGCTGGCCGAGATGATCCAGATTGACGCGCACTGGCAGCATGCGCTGGAGGCCGCGCTGCGGCCCTGGCTGGACGCCGTGGTCGTCGAGGGCGACGCCGCGGCCCTTCGCCTGTTGCGCGCGATGGAGGAGCAGTCGGCGGGCGCCGTCCGCCTGCTGTCCACCGCCGCACGGCCGGCGTATCCGCCACCGGAGGGCCGCGCGCGGCTGCTCGATCTGATCCGCGCGCCGGACTCCCTGCGCCCGGCGCTCGAATGCGTCATCGGCCACGTCTGCACGGCCGCGTCCGCATCGGATATCCCCGATCCACGCCCAGCCGGCCTGGCGTGGGTGACGCCCGGCGGACTGCTGGTCAATCCGAACGGGACCGCCGAGCTCTGGCGGCGCGAGGATGCCGGCGGAAACCCGTTGACCCGCCGGCAACTGCTCACCACCTGGCGCGCGGAGTTGCAGGGCCTGCAGGACGAAATTGCGCGCCACGAGCGGGCGCTGCTCGCGCTGACGGCCGAAGGCAGCGACCTCGAAGCGGCCCAGCGGGCCGCCCGCGCGAGCCTCGAAGAGCGCCATCGCGTCCTGAACACCACGGAAGGCGAGGCCCAGGTCATTGCGCAGGAAGCCAAGCAGGCGCGCGAGCGGTCGGAGACCGTGGCGTGGGAGCTGCAGTCCATCGAGACCCATCACGCCTCCGGCGGCGACCGCCGGGCGGACCTCCTGCGCGACCTCGAGGCAGTCCGGGGCCGCCAGGCCGAGGTGCGCGCCGCGCTGAGCGCGAAGACCGAGGAACTGCGCGACGCGGAGCAGCACCGGAACCGGTGTTCGACCGACGCGACCGACCGGCGCATCCGCTTCTCCGAGATGCGCCAGACGGTGCAGAGCCTGACCGAATCGTGCGCGCAGCTCCAGGCCCGCGTGCAGGAATTGAGCGCGCTGATTGACGAGCGCGGACGGGGCATCACCTCCTACCAGGCCCGCATGGCCGATCTGGCGCAGACCCGCCAGGAGGCCGAGGCGCGGATCGCCCCGCTCGAGGCCGACGCGGCCCGGCGCGGCCAGGAGCTGGACCGGCTCAAGCAACAACGCGATGAGACCGTGCGCGCGCTCGGCGAACTTGACGCCGCCCTGCGGGAAAAACGCGCCCACATCGAGGAGATCCGGAACCGCAAGTCGGGTTGCGATGTCGAGCTGGCCCAGCAGCGGGTCCGCCGGCAGAACCATCTGGAGCGCGTGACCGGCGATTACCGGATCACCGCGGACGAGGTGTCCGCCGCGCCGGAACCGGCCTGGGAGAGCGGGGCGCGGCCGGACCGCGAGAGCCTGGAAACCCAGATCGCCGAACTGCGCGCGAAGCTGGAGGCCATGGGCCCGGTGAACCTGGTGGCGATCGAGGAGCATCGCGAGCTCGAGGAGCGCTACCAGTTCCTCACGCAGCAGCAGACCGATTTGACCAACTCCAAAGACCAGCTGATGGAGATGATCCGCCAGATCAACAAGACCACGACCGAGATGTTCGCGGATACGTTCGCCAAGGTGAACACGAACTTCCAGGAGATGTTCACCAAATTGTTCGGCGGCGGTTCGGCCAAGCTCGTGCTGGTGGACGAGGGCGACGTGCTGGAATCCGGCATCGAAATCATCGCGCGGCCGCCGGGCAAGAAATTGCAGACGGTTTCGCTGCTGTCGGGCGGCGAGCGCACGATGACCGCGGTCGCGCTCCTCTTCTCGCTCTACCAGGTCAAGCCCAGCCCGTTCTGCATGCTGGACGAGCTGGATGCCGCGCTCGACGACGCGAACATCGGCCGGTTCGTCAAGACCGTCCAGGGCTTCCTCTCGAACTCCCAGTTCGTCGTCATCACGCACAACCGGCAGACCATCGCCGCGGCGCGCACCCTGTATGGCGTCACCATGGAGCAACAGGGCGTTTCCAAGATCGTCTCGGTCAAGTTCTCGGAACACGAGACCCGGGAAGACCGGCACCCGCCCCAGCCCACCGACGCCGCGACCGCCCCCGCGGGATAGGCTTCAAGCGCGCGAAAGAACGCCTTTGACCTGATTCCACCGCCCCTGGGTCATGGCGGGCCCAGTCGGAAATTCACTTGGCCTATAGCGCCGGCGGGGCGGGGTCTCCCGCCCTGGTTGGAAGCTTCGGCGGGGCAAGCCCGATCCGCCGCGGCGCGGGGGACGTCCGGAGGCCGCGTCCGATCAACATCCACCGGATATTTACGGCGTCGGGTTTCACTCGTAGCGGCGGATGACGCCGCGGACGACGCCGCCGATGACCAGGGAGTGGCGCGGCCGGATAAAGGTGAATTTTTTGTTCGCCGGGTCGAGGCGCACGCCCGCGCGGTCCTTGACGTAATACTTCAGCGTCCACTCGCCGTCCACCTGCGCGACGACGATCTGCCCGCTGCGCGGGCTGATGCCCTTCTCCACGAGGACGATATCGCCCGGCTGGATTCCGGCGTCAATCATCGAGTCGCCGCTGACCGTGAGGAGGTAGGTGGATTCGGGGCGGCGGATCAGGTACTCGTCGAGGCTGAGCACGTCAACAAGCTCCTCCTCGGCCGGCGACGGGAAACCCGCCTGCACGGAACCCAGCAATTTGACGACTCCCCGCAGCTTGTGCGTGGGCGCCATGTGCCCCTCGCTGTCCTGCAGGATGAAGCCATTCGACACGAGCTTGCGGACCAGCCCCGCCACGGCGTTGGTCGAGCGGTAGCCGAAGAGATCGAGCATTTCGCGGTAGGTCGGCAGCCGCTTTTCGCGAAACAGGAACTGGCGCAGGGCGGCGATCTTCTCATTCACATTGACGGTGCGCGGCATGGCGGATTCCCCCGGTTTTTGATCAGCCCCACCATAACTGAACGATCGTTCCTCTTCAAGCGCGAAGACATCAGGACATGCCCCGGGTTTTCGTTTGCCCCCACCGGCCCCGCGCCGGCGGGGCGAGAGCTCCCACGGCACCGAAAGGCCTGTTTCACAGCCGGCGCCATGTGGTACCGTGCGCGGCTTCCCTGGAGATTTGCCATGACGCAACACGGCTTTGAAAAAGTCCGCAGCGAGGCGCTGCCGGAATACGGCGCGCAGGCGCATCTGTACCGGCACCTGAAGACCGGCGCGGAACTGCTGTCCATCGAGTCGCCCGACGAGAACAAGGTATTCGGCATCACGTTCCGCACGCCGCCGGCCGACCATACCGGCGTGGCGCATATCCTCGAACACTCCGTGCTGTGCGGATCGAAAAATTACCCGACGAAAGAGCCGTTCGTGGAATTGCTGAAGGGTTCGCTGCAAACGTTCCTGAACGCGTTCACTTTTCCGGACATGACTTGCTATCCGGTCGCGAGCCAGAACCCGCGGGACTTCTACAACCTGATTGACGTCTATCTCGACGCGGTCTTCCATCCGCTGCTCACGCGCGCGACCTATGAGCAGGAGGGCTGGCATTTCGAACTGGAGTCGCCCGACAAGCCCCTCGCCTTCAAGGGCGTCGTCTTCAACGAAATGAAGGGCGCCTACTCCTCGCCCGACGGCGTATTGGCCGATCAGGCGCAGCATTCGCTGTTCCCCGACACGGTCTACGGGCTCGATTCCGGCGGCAATCCGGCGCACATCCCCGATCTGACCTACGAACAGCTGACGGGTTTCCACCGGCGCTTTTACCACCCGTCCAACAGCCGCATCTTCTTTCATGGCGACGATGACCCCCAGCGCCGCCTGGAGCTGATGGATCGCCGGCTGTCCGCCTTTGAGCGCCAGGCGACCGATTCGGCGATCGCGGTGCAGCCCCCCTTCCCCGCCCCCCGCGAATTGACGCGCGGGTACCGCGTGGATGAAGGGGGCGGCGGGAGGTCGTTCGTGGCCGCCAGTTGGGTCTGGCCCGCCCCGACGGACGCCGATGCCGCGCTGCGCGCGCAACTGCTCGCGCATATCCTGATCGGCACGCCGGCCTCCCCGCTGCGCAAGGCGCTGATCGAATCGGGCCTGGGCGAGGACCTGGCCGGCTGCGGATTCGAACCGCACGCGCGACAGATGTTTTTCTCGACCGGCCTGCGCGGCGTGACGCCGGCCCACACGGACCGCGTGGCCCCGCTCGTCCGGGAAACCCTCGCGGCCCTCGCGCGGGACGGCATCGCGCCCCGAACCGTTGAGGCCGCGCTGAACACCGTCGAATTCGCGCTGCGCGAGAACAACAGCGGCAGCTATCCGCGCGGACTCATGCTGATGCTGCGCGCGCTGACAAGTTGGATCCATGGCGGCGATCCCGTCGCGCCGCTGCGGTTCGCCGCACCGCTGGCCGCGCTGCGCGCCCGCCTCGACGCGGGCGAGCGCGTTTTCGAGGACCTGATCCGCGCCTGGTTGGTCGAGAATCCGCACCACACCGTGCTCGTGCTGGCGCCCGACCCGGAACTCGGCCCCCGCCTCGACGCCGCAGAGCGAGCCCGGCTCGACAAGGCCCGCGCGGCCATGAACGAGGCCGATGTGAGCGCGCTCGCCGCGCGCACGGCGGAACGGGTCGCCGCGCAGGGCGCGCCGGACGACCCGGAGGCGCTCGCCCGCATCCCGCGCCTCGCGCTGGGCGACCTGCCGCGCGAAAACAAGCGCATCCCCCTGGCCAAGCACTATCTGGGCGGGACGCGGGTCCTTTTCCATGACCTCTTCACCAACGGCATCCTGTATCTCGACCTCGCGTTCAACGTCCGCACGCTCCCGGACGAGCTCGTGCCGTACGTCCCCCTGCTCGGTCGAGCCCTGCTGGAGACCGGCACGCGCGAGGAGGACTACGTTTCGCTCAGCCAGCGAATCGGCAGCCGGACCGGCGGCATCGTCGCGCGGACGTTCACCTCGGTCGTGCGCGAGACGGACAGCGGGACCTGCTGGCTCCTGCTGCGCGCGAAGGCGGTGGAGAACCAGGCGGGCGACCTGCTCGCCATTCTCCACGACATCCTGACCGGCGCCCGCGTGGATCTGCGCACGCGCATCGAACAAATCGCGTTGGAAGAGAAGGCCGGGCTGGAAGCGGAACTCGTCCCCTCGGGGCACCACTATGTCGGCCTTCGCCTGCGGGCGGGGTATGGCGAGGCCCACCGCGCGGCCGAGCGCATGGGCGGCGTCAGCCAGCTCCAGTTCCTCCGGGAACTCATCCGGCAGATCGAGACCGACTGGGACCGCGTCGCCGCCGCCCTGGCGCGCACGTTGGAGATCCTGCTCAACCGGCGATCCATGGTCGTGAACGCCACGACGGACGGCGCGGCGTGGGCCCGCATCGCGCCGCGGGTCCAGGAGTTTCTCGCCGAATTGCCCACCCACTCGGCGCAGGCGCCCGCCTGGGCGCAACCGGAGGCGGCGCCGGTCGAGGGCCTCGCCATCCCCGCCGCGGTGAACTACGTCGGCAAGGCGTTCGACTGGCGCGCGGCGGGCCACGCGTTCTCCGGGTCCGACCTCGTGGTGGCGCGTTTTCTGCGCAATGCCTACCTGTGGGAGAAGGTCCGCGTCCAGGGCGGCGCCTACGGCGGATTTTGCGCGCTCGACCACCGCGCGGGGCTGATCAGCCTGATCTCCTATCGCGACCCGAACCTCCTGCGGACGCTGGAGGTCTTCGACGGCGCCGCGGATTTTCTCGCGGGACTCGACCTCAGCTCGGAGGAATTGGCGAAGGCCATCATCGGCGCCATCGGCGACCTCGACCAGCACCTGCTGCCGGACGCGCGGGGCTATGCGTCGCTCTGCCGCTACCTGGCGAACGAATCCGATGCGTTCCGCCAGATGATGCGGGAACAGGCGCTGGGCGCGACCCTCCGGGATTTCCGCCGGTTCGGCGAAGGCCTCCGCGCCCTGCGCGAACAGGGCCGCGTGGTCGCGCTCGGCGGCGCGGAGGCGCTGCAATCGCTGGCGCCCGCGCCGGTCACGCGCATTCTTTAATCGCGGCGTCCCGCCCCGCCCTGCTAGGCTGTGCGCATGCCGCGTAGTTACGCCATCATCGGGACCGGCGCCGTCGGCGGTTTCTACGGCGCGCGGCTCCACCGGGCCGGGCGCGAGGTGCATTTCCTGCTGCACCGCGATTACGACCACGTCCGGCGGCACGGCCTGCGCGTGGACGGGCGCGGGGGGACGAGGGTCCTCAAGCGCGTGAACGCGCACAAGGACGTCCGATCCATTCCGCCGTGCGACGTGGTCCTGGTCGCCTTGAAGACCACGCACAACCACCTGCTGCCCGCGTTGCTGCCCGGGCCCCTCGCGCCCGGCGGCGTGGTGCTCATGCTCCAGAACGGCCTCGGCGTGGAGGCGGAGGCGGCGGCCGTCGTGGGCGCGGATCGGGTCATCGGCGGCCTGTGCTTCATCTGCGCGAACAAGACGGGGCCGGGCCGCATCCTGCATCTCGATTACGGCGACGTCCTGCTCGGCGAGTACCGACCGGGCGGGGCGCCCGGCGGGGTCACGCCCCGGCTGCGGGCCGTCGCGGCGGATTTCCGGCGCGCCGGCGTGCGGGCCGCGTGCGCGGGGGACCTGCTGCAGGCGCGGTGGAAGAAACTGGTCTGGAACGTGCCCTACAGCGCGCTTTCCGTGATTCTCCGCACGACCACGGACCGGCTGATGGCGCACCCCGACGCGCGCGCCCTGGTCAGCGCCCTCATGCGCGAGGTCGCGGACGCCGCCGCAGCCTGCGGAAAGCGGATCCGGCCGGCCTTTATCAAGAAGATGCTCGATGACACGGCTCGGATGAAGCCGTACAAGACCAGCATGATGCTGGACCACGAGGCGGGCCGGCCGCTCGAAATCGAAGCCATCTACGCGCGCCCGATTGCCGAGGCCCGGGCGGCCGGTTTCGCCTGCGTCCGGATGGAAATGCTGCTGCGCGAATTGCGGTTCGTGGTGCCGTCATGAAATGGACCCGCCTAGCGAATACCCCCGCCCCGCCCATCGGCCTCGGGCTCCGTCTCGGTTTCGCGGGAGCGACGGGTTCGAGACCGAGCGATTCAAAACGAGATACGCCCCGCGGTGTAAAACGGATCCGGTCCATTCCGCTCGCGCTTCTGGCCCTCGGCCTGGCGGCCGCCGCCCCGCGGCCGCGCGCGGCGGCGGAGGACGCCGCGCGTTTCGAGGTCTACTCCCTGGCGGGCGCGGAGATCGAGCCCGCCGTCGAGCTGGTTAGCGCGCTGGCCGGGCCGGAGGGGCAGGTGACGCCCGACCCGGCGCACCAACGCCTGCTCGTCGTGACAACGTCCGAACGCCATGCGCAGATCGCTGAGGCGATGCGGAAAATGGCCGTGCCCGCCCGCAACGTGCTCATCGAAGTGCGGATGTCCAGCGCGGGCGAGTCGCGCCGCTCCGAACGGTCGGCCGCCGGGTCGGGCGAGTGGAGCGCTGGGCCCGGCGGATTCGGCGGCGTCATCCGGATCGAGCCCCGGATCGAGGACCGCCAGACCAGCCGCACCGGCGAAACGACGCAGACCCTGCTCGTCGGCAGCGGGCGGGAGGGCTTCCTGCGCGTCGGCGAACAGGTCCCCCACCTCGCATGGATCATGGACTTCGGCCGGCGCGGCGGGTGGATCGCCACGCCATGGGAATGGCAGGAGGTCGGATCGTTCCTCGTTGTTCAACCCACGGTCATCGGCGACGGGCCGATGATCCGCGTGCGCGTCATACCGGAACTGCGCGGACGCGCCGGCGGGCGCGCCGAACGCCTGCGGTTCACGGCCCTGGCGACCGATATCATCGCGCGCAGCGGCGAGACGATCCCGTTGGGCGGGTTCGGCGACGGCCGTGAATTCGCGGACCGGTTCCTCGTCGGCGCCGCGTCGGGCGGGTGGACGGAATCGCTCGAAATCCGATTGACGCCGCGCATCCAACCCTAACCCCGCATGAACGGATCCCGCGTATACTGGTTGCCCGTGGCCGTCGTCTTGCTGGCCGGCGTCGTCTCCACGTTCATCTGGCTCGCCGGTACGCGCCCGCCGGAACCCGGATGGCTCCGGCTGTCCGCCGGCCTTGGCGCCGCGATGGCCTGTACGTTCGCCAATCTCGCGGTGCGCGGGTTGCGCTGGCATTTCATCCTGCGCACCATCGGGGTCCGTCTCCGCGCGCGCGAATCGGCCCTGCTTTTCACCGCGTTGCTGCCCGCGATCCTGACGCCCTGGGCGCTCGGCGAATGGCTGTTGGCGGTATTCCTGCGCCACCGTTCGGCGCGCCCCCTCCGCGCCGCGGGCCTCGCCTGGCTGGCGGCGCGCGGGACCGATGCGCTGGCGCTGATCCTGCTCATGCTCCTCGCGCCGCGCGGTTGGCTGTTTCCGGTCCTGGCCGGCTGCGCCGCCGCGACCCTGCTGGTCGCCGCCGTCGAACGGCACGGCCCGGCGTTGACGACCGCGTTCCGGATCCTGCTGACCACGGGGCTCGCGCTGTTTGCGTGGTCATTGGCCGGGGCGGGTCTTGCCGGCGTCGCCCACGCCCTGCGGTGCGACCTGTCCTTCCATGCCGCTGCGGCCCTGTTTGCCGAAGCGACGATGGGGGGCGGCGCGACCGGGGCGCCGGCCGGCATCGCCGTGACGGGCGCTTCCATGATCCGGGGCCTCGTCGCCCGCGGGGCGCCGGAATCCCTGGCGGCATGGATTGTGGCCGTCGCCCGCGCGGGCACGGTGGGGTTCGCCCTGCTGGCCGGGATCGGCGCGATCTGGCTGGGCCGGCATCGCCTGCGGGGGATCCTCGCGGGCGGCGCCGCCGGACAGGGCCACTTCGACGAACTTTCGGAATCCTACGCGGACGAAATCCCCGCCCATATCCGGGACCGGCTGATCGAGACCAAATCGGACGTCATCGCCCGCCTGCTCGCGCGGCGCGGCATCGGGCCGGGCGCCCGCGGCGTGGATGTCGGCTGCGGCCAGGGTTGGTACCTCGCCCGCCTCGCGCGCCTTGGATTCACGATGTCCGGCTGCGATCTCACCGCCGGTCAGGTCGAACAGGCGCGTGCGTACTGCCGCGCGCAAGGCGTCGAGGCGGACGTCCTCACCGCGCCGGCCGAGCGGCTGCCCTACCCCGACGCGTCATTTGACTTCGCTTACGCGATCAATGTATTCCACCACATCACCGATCCGGCCGCCCGGGACCAGGCGTTCGCGGAAATCCTGCGCACGCTGAAGGCGGGCGCGCCGTTCATCGTCTTTGAAATGAACCCGATCAATCCCCTCTTCCGCTTCTACCTGTCCTATGTCTATCCGTTTGTCAGGGCCTTCGACGACGGCACGGAATGCTGGCTGTTTCCGGGCCGGCTCCCCGGCGTCCCCGGCGGCGCGTGGGATCCGGAAACCGCCTTCATCACATTCGTCCCGGACTTCCTGCCCCGCGCGCTCCTCCGCATCGCCCAGCCGCTGGAGGTCCGCATCGAGCGATCACGGTTCCGCCGTTTTTCGGCGCATTTCGCCGCCGCCCTGATAAAAACGGGCCCGGGCCACCCGCCATGAATGTCCTGCATCTCCTGAGCCTGGCCGGCGTCGCGGTCTTCGCCATCAGCGGCGTCCTCGCCGCGGGACGCAAAGGATTCGATTTCTTCGGCGTGGTCGTCATCGCGCTCGTCACGGCGATCGGCGGGGGCACGCTGCGGGATCTCCTGCTCGACCGACGCCCCATCTTCTGGATCGCGGACACGAGCTACCTCTACACCAGTGCCGCCGCGGCGCTGCTCACCCTCTGGGCGGTCCACCACCGCCGGCCGCCGTTCAAGCTGCTGCTCTATGCCGATGCATGGGGTCTCGCGCTGTTCACGATCAGCGGCACGCGCATCGCCCACGAAACCGGCGTCGGTCCGGACATCGCGGTGCTGATGGGCTGCCTCACCGGGGTGGCCGGCGGGGTCCTGCGGGACATCCTGAGCGCGGAAATCCCGTTGTTGTTGCGCGACCGCGAGGTCTACGCAACGGCGTCCATCGCGGGCGCGGTGGTCTATCTCGCGGCGCACATCGCCGGCGGTCTGCCCCAGACCACGGCTGCGCTCTGCGGGATTGCGTGCGTGGCGACCATCCGCGTCGTTGCGATCAACCTGCGGCTCCGCGTCCCGGCCTTCAATCCGCCGGATCACCACATCTGACGCGCTGTTTCACCGCCCTGGGGGGCGGGCGGCGGCTTATTCGTGGACGAGTTCGGCCAGGCGGAAGCCGGCCTCCTCGATCATGGCCATGTCCTTCTCGTAGCCCTGGCCCGGCGTGGTCAGATAGCCCTCGCTGAAGAGCGAGTTCGCCGGATAGAGCGCGAGCGGCTGCATGTTTTTCAACACCACTTCGCGCCCGCCGGCGGCGCGGATGTCGCGGGTCGGGTTCACGAACCGGTACATGCAGAGGCACTTGAGGCATTCGGCGGGCGTGAGTTTCGGCACATCCGCCAGCGCCGTGCCGGGGCGCGGGTCGAGGAAATTGACCGGGATGGACTCGACCTCCAGCTCGCGCAGCGTGAAGGCCAGGTCTATCCGGTCGTCCAGCGACTCGCCCATGCCCATGATCCCGCCGCAGCACGCCTCCATGCCGGCCGCCCGCGCGATTTTCACCGTGCGGATCCGGTCCTCGAAGGTATGGGTCTGGCAGACCTTTGGGAAATACGCGCGCGAGGTCTCCAGGTTGTGGTTGAACCGGTCCACGCCGGCGGCCACCAACCGGGCGGCGTGCGCCTCGGTCAGCAGACCGAGCGATGTGCAGATATGGATGTTCATCTCCGACTTGATCCGGCGCACCGCCTCGCAAATCACGTCCAGCTCTTTTTCCGAAGGACCCCGCGTCGCGGTGACCATGCAGTACTTTACCGCGCCCATTTCGTGGGCCTTGCGCGCGCCCTCGACCAATTGCTCGACCGTCTGCATCGGAAACCGGTCCACCCCGCTGTACGAACCGATGGCCTGGCTGCAGAACGAGCAGTTCTCCCGGCACAATCCGCTCTTGGCGTTGCGCAACACATGCAGCCTGACATCGCGCCCGTGGAAGCGTTTGCGCACCCGGAACGCCGCGTGAAGGAGCGCCAGCAGGTCGTCGTCGTCCGCCTGCAAGACGGCCATCGCATCATCCCGGGACGGGGCCTTGCCCGCCAGCGCCTGTTCAGCCAGTTCATCCCACCGTGACATAGCCATCTCCTCATCCTCGCGTGCGCCCCTTGATATCGAATCCCCCGCGCGACCGCACCACAATTTTTCCACACACAAATTTCCACCCGTCATTTCGCGCCCCCCCCGGCGGGGGGGCGGGCCGGGCGCCGCGCGGGATGTCGCGCGGGATTGACGAACCGTGGCTTCACTGGCTCACTGGGACGCGATGCAGGACTGGATCCAGAGGGAGCTCGCGGCGGTCGCGGCGCGCGGGGAAACCCGCCGGCTTGATCCCGCGCCGGCGCCGGGGCCCTATCTCCTTCGCGCCGGACAGCGCGTGCTCAACCTTGCGGGCAACGATTACCTCGGCCTCTCCGCCGACCCCGCCGTCCGCGAGGCCGCCGCTCGGGCCGCCCGCGAGATCGCGCCCGGCGCGACGGCCTCGCGCCTGCTGGCGGGCTCCTGCGCGGTGCACGCCGAATTGGAATCGGAGCTGGCCAAGTGGAAGGGGCATCCTTCCGCCCTGCTCTTCAGCAGCGGCTACATGGCCGCGCTGGGCGCGCTCCCGGTCCTGGCCGGGCGGGACGATTTGATTCTCGCGGACAAACTCGCGCACGCCTGCCTGCTGGACGCGGCCCGCTTGAGCGGCGCGGAGTTGCGCCGGTTCCGGCACAACGATCTTGGGGACGCCGGGCGGCTGCTCGATCGCCACCGCGCCGCGCGCCGGCGCGCCGTGCTGGTGACGGAATCGCTGTTCAGCATGGACGGCGATCGCGCCCCGCTCGCGGGCCTGCTCGACCTCGCCGCGCGGTTTGACGCGATCCTCCTCGTGGACGAGGCCCACGCGCTCGGCGCCGCCGGGCCGCGCGGGGCGGGCCTGACCGCCGACCTCCCGATGGCCGACGGGCGGCTCGTCACCCTGGGCACGCTCGGAAAGAGTCTCGCGGCCGCGGGCGGCTTCATCACGGGGCGCGCGGACTTCCGCGAATTGCTGGTCAACCGGGCGCGATCGTTCCTCTTCGACACCGCCCTCCCCCCGCCCACGGCCGCCGCCGCCCTCGCCGCCCTCCGCGCCGTCGCCGCGCATCCCGAATGGCCGGTCCTGCTGGCCGGCAAGGCGGCGCGCGTGCGCGCGCAACTCGACGCCGCGGGCCTCGACACGTTCGCGTCGGATTCGCACATCGTGCCGGTGCGGGTGGGCGACAATGAGCGGGTCGTTCAACTCGCCGCCGAATTGGGGCGGCGCGGGATACTCGCCGCCGCGATCCGCCCGCCGACGGTGCCCGCGGGCACCGCGCGGCTGCGCCTGTCCGTCAGCCTCGCGCACGACGATGCCGACCTGGCGCGCGCCGCAGGGGCTATAATCGAACTGCTGGACGCCCGCGCATGACGGCCGCGTTCCACACGGGGTGGGCCTTCCCGGACGCCGCGCTCCGGCCGCTGGCGCGCGCGTGCGGGTTTCCGCCCGCGCCCCCGGGAGCGGCCCGGCTGCTCATCGGCTGGTCCCTCGGCGGATTGCGCGCGCTGCGCGAAGCGGCCGGGCGGACGCCCCCGCCGGACGGCGTGGTGCTCCTGGCCTCGGGGGCGCGGTTCTGCGCGGATCAAGACGGCTGGCCGGGCACACCGCCCGCGGTCTTGCGCGCGCTGCAGCGGAAACTAAGGACCGAACCCGCCGATGCGCTGCGGGGATTCCACCGCCTGGCGGCGGGGGCGTCCGCATCCGAAGCACTGGTGGAATCGCGCCGCCGGGCGAGCGCGGCCCAGGACCTGGCGCCCGGCCTCGCGGAGCTGGCACAGCTCGATCTGCGCGGCGACCTCCCGCGGCTGGCGATGCCCGTCCTGCTGCTCCACGGCGCACGGGATCGGATCTTTCCCGCCGGCGTCGCGACGGCGACCGCGCAGCGCCTGCCGCGCGCGACGTTGCAGATCCACCCCGAGGCGGGGCATGATCTCCCCCTGATGCAAACGGCGTGGTGCGCGGATCGAATCCGCGAATGGCTGGGCGGCCGCCCATGAGCGATCCCGCCGCGCATATCGCCGTCGCGTTTTCCGCCGCCGCGCCGACGTACGACCAGCTCGCGCACATCCAGACCCGCGTCGCCGATCGGTTGGTGGACGGCATGGCTATGCTCGGGTCGCCGCGCCGCGTGCTTGATGTCGGCTGCGGGACCGGGTTCCTGACGCGGCGGTTGTCCGGCCTGTTCCCCGAGGCCGACATCACGGCCCTGGACATCGCGCCGGGCATGATCCGGGAAGCGGCCCGGCTCGCGGGCGGCGCGCCCAACATTCGATTCGCGACCGCCGATGCGGCCACGTACACGGACGTCCGCCCCTTCGACCTGCTCGTCAGCAGCAGCACGCTGCACTGGATTCAGCCGTTGGATCGCACGTGCCGGCACCTCGCCGGCCTGCTCGAGCCGTTCGGCTCGTTCGCCTTCGCGATCATGCTGGAGCATACGCTCAGGGAGCTGCACGGCGCGCGCGTGGCCATCGCGCCCGGCAATCCCCCCGCGCTGCGCATGCCCGCGCCGGCGCGAGTGCGCGACGCCCTGGCGGCCGCCGGACTGGCGATCCAGATGGAGGAAATCCAGGAGCAGGTGGCCCACGCCGGCTCCGCCGGCGAGATGCTGAACAAGCTGAAGGGCCTCGGCGTGACCGGCGGCCCGCTGTCCCGCGGGACGCGCCCGCTCACGCGCGGCGAGCTGGGGCGGCTGATCGCGCATTACGAGGCCTCGCATCGCGATGAACACGGCGTGCGGGCGACCTACCAGATCGGCTACTTCTGGGGCACGCGCAATGGATGATGCGGGCGTCATCGTCGTGGGAACGGATACCGGCGTCGGAAAAACGCGCGTCGCGGCGGCGCTGCTCGTCGCGCTGCGCGCGCGCGGCCGACCCGCCCTGCCCATGAAGCCGATCCAGACCGGCGCGGCGGACGGCCGGGCGCGGGACCTCGATTTCTGCCTCGCCTCGGCGGACGTCGGGTTCGATGCGGCGCTATACGATCTGCTCGCGCCCTATCGCTTTCCCATGGCCGCCTCGCCGCACCTCGCCGCGCGTGCCGCCGGCATGGCCATCGAACCCGCGCGCATCCTCGACGCCTTCCGCCTGCTGCGCGCGCGCGGCCATGCGCTGGTCGTGGAGGCGGCGGGCGGCGTACTGGTGCCGCTGACCGATGCGTTGATGCAGATCGACTTGCTGCTGGAGTTCAACCTGCCCTTCGTCGTCGTCGCGCGCCCCGGTCTCGGCACGCTGAACCATTCGCTGCTCACGCTCGAGGCCCTGCGCCGCCGCAACGCCCGCATCGCGGCCCTCGTCCTCAACGGTTTGAATCCGGTTTGGGGTGCAATCGAAAACGACAACGCGCGCACGCTCGCGCGCCTGAATCCCGGCCTCCCCCTCCGCCTCTTCCCCCACCTGCCCGACGCAACCCCCGATGCCCTACGCGCCGCCGGCGAATCCCTGCTCGATGCGATGGCCAGGTGACCGGGAATAACTTCCAACGTCTGTAATTTCTTTTTTTGAGACTTACAACGTCTGTAAATTCTTTTTGTGAAACGCAACGACATCCAACGGTGGGACCGGGCGCATGTATGGCACCCGTACACACGGGCGTCAGCGCTCGCGGCGGGGCCGGTCCCGGTCATCGTGCGCGGCGAGGGCATCCACCTGGTGGACGACGCCGGGCGCCGCTACGTGGATGCGATATCCTCGTGGTGGTGCGCGGCGCTGGGGCACGGCCACCCGCGCCTCGTCGCGGCGATCCAGCGCCAGGCCGCGGAATTGCAGCACAGCATCCTCGCGAACCTGACGCACCCGCAGGCGGCGCGGCTCGCGCATCGGCTCGCGCACCTGATGCCCACCCCGGACCGGCGCGTGTTGTTCGCGAGCGACGGCTCGAGCGCGGTCGAGCAGGCGTTGAAGATCGCCGCGCAGTACTGGAGCAACACCGGACGCCCGCGAAAAGGCCGCTTCGCCTGCCTGCACGGCGCGTACCACGGCGACACCTTCGGCGCCATGGCGGTGGGCTACCTCGAGGAGTGGCACCGGCCCTTCAAGCGCTTGCTGGCGGAGGCGATTCAGATCGGGAGTCGGGAGTTGGGCGACGGGAGTTGGGAGAAGAAGCTGGCGGCCCACGCGGATGAACTCGCGGCGTTGATTGTGGAGCCGCTGTGCCTCGGCGCGGCGGGGATGCGGATGTATCCGGCCGCGGCGCTGCGGGCACTGGGCGCGTGGTGCCGGGCAAACGACGTGCTCCTGATCGCGGACGAAATCGCGATGGGGTTCGGCCGCACGGGGCGGATGTTCGCCTTCGAGCATGCCGGCGTTGACCCGGACCTCGTCTGCGTCGGGAAGGCCCTGACCGGCGGCACGCTCCCGCTGAGCGCGACCATCGCGAAGGCGTTCCTCTACGAGACGTTCACCGACCGGCCCGTGGACCATACGCTGCAGCATGGCCACACGTATGGCGGCAATCCCATCGCGGCGGCGGCGGCGAACGAGGCGCTACAACTTTACGAGGAGCTCGGCGCCCCCGCCCGCGCGGCTCGGCTCGGCGCCCGCCTCGCGCAGCGCCTGGAGCCGCTGCGCGGCGGGCGGGGCGTCGCGGATGTCCGGCATCTGGGCTTGATCGGCGCCGTCGAGCTGGAGCCGGATTCGGACGCCGCCGGCCCTGCGCGGCCCCACCGCATCCGGCTGCGGCTGCAGGAACAGGGCATCCTGCTGCGCCCGCTCGGGAATGTGCTGTACCTGATGCCGCCGCTCGTGATTTCGGAGCCGGAACTCGACGCCCTGGCGGACGCATTTGTCGCCGCCATCCGGGCCGGGATTCCATAGACTCCGGCGGTCCGCCGCCCGAAGGAAGACATGCGCCAGCGCATACACAGCAGGGTTTGGTCCTCGATCATGGAGAACGCGGGCCGCGCGATGGCCCGCATCCGCGACCGGCGCCGGTCGTTCCGGCACGAGCTGTCCGTGGGGGCGATCTTCAGGGATGCGGCGGACGATCTGGACGAATGGCTGGCCTTTCACGCGCGAGAGGGCGTGGATCATTTTTATTTGTATAACGACCGGAGCAAAGACCACTGCGCGCGGGTGCTCGAACCCTGGATCCAGAGGGGCGCGGTGACCCTGATTTCCTGGCCCGACCTCGGGCAAGTGGCCGCCTACAACGACTGTGTGCGGCGCTGCCGCAACCGGACCCGGTGGCTGGCCCTGATTGACATGGACGAATTCCTTTTTTCGCCCCGCCACGCCGGCTTGAAGGAGGCCCTCGCGCCCTACCGGGACCTGCCCGGCGTGTTCGTGTATTGGGTGTTGTATGGCTCGTCCGGCCATGCGAGGCGCCCGGAGGCGCCGGTCCTCGAGTCGTACACCCGCTGCATGGACCCGGCGTCGGCTGTTCGCGACGATTTTGATCATCGCATGGAGGCGGATCTGACGCACTACGTGACGGGATGGTCGCAGGACGGCAAATCGGTTGTGAATCCGCGCCTGGTGCGCCGGTACAACGTCCACCAACCGGGCGCCCTCTGGGCGGGCGCGTTGCTCGATGAAAACCGCGTCGTGCCCAGCCGCCGGCGCGAGGGCCCGCCGACCTTGAGCGTCTCCACGCTGCGCATCAACCACTATTGGTCCAAATCCCTGGAGGAACTGGCCGCAAAGGTACGGAAAGGATGCGTATACGATCGCGCGCGGCCGGATCGGATTCTCGAAGACTGGCTGAAACGGGAGGCCCTGCTTAACGGTTGCGAGGACCGCATTCTTGCGGAAAGATGCCGGACGCCCGACCGGCAGAGGGATGGGAAATGATAGCGGACGACCACAGCGGCAATCCCAACACCTTTTTTCGATGCGGGCCTGAACTGTTTTGCCGGTGGGCAGGGCGGGAGACCCCGCCTCACCAGGAGATTTTGACCCGATATCATTGGCGCGCGGTATGAGGTGGCCATGTAATCCATTCGCGGGGCGGAAAGCGCCGGAAAGCGACGCTCGGTCATCCGCGCCGCCGCTCCCACCGGCGGACGGGCTCCCCTACGTTTTCATCATCGGCTTCAACAAGACCGCGACGACTTCGCTCCATACTTTTTTCGAGCGGAACGGATTTCCAAGCGTCCATTGGGACAACAACCAGCTGGCGATCACCATGGTCGAGAACTGCTTCCACGACCGGAAGATTCTCGCGGGATACGACGACCGCTACCGTGTTTTTTCCGACATGATTGCCCAATCCCTGCGGATCCGCTTTGAGGCGAACCGCCTCTACCGCATTCTCGACACGGACTATCCGGGCGCCTATTTCATCCTCAACACCCGGGACATGGAAGCCTGGCTCAAGAGCCGGTGGGAAAAACCCTGCGGAAGATACAACTGCACGAACGTCGAACTGGAAATGCGCATCCTGAACACCCGCGATCCGAACGAGGTCCGCGAAACGTGGCGGAGGGAAAAACTCGCGTTCGAGCGCGAGGTGCGCGACTACTTCAAGGGCAACGACCGCTTCCTCGAGTTGGAGATCGCGGACCCGGATGTCCCGGGAAGGCTGTCGGCCTTTCTCGGCCGCCCGCTCGATCCCTCCCACTGGGGGCGCTATCGGACCAACGATCCCCAGCCGTGATTATTGGCCTTTCCGCAGGCGGGCGAGCGCCTGCTCCGCCGCGCCCCGGCTTTCGCGAAGATGCCCGGCGACCCGCGCGCGGCAGGCGGCGTCGAGCTCCACGCCCGCGGCCAGGCGGGCCAGCACCTCGATGTCGTAGAATCGCATCGCGTTGCACAGGACGAACAGCTCCGCCATCAGGTCCGGGGTGCCGGCGGGCGACGTGACATCGCAGAGATTGTCGGAACCCAGCCGGACCGGGATGCCCGCGGCCAGGAAATCCGTGACGCGGGCGATCGAATTGCAGGTGGGGGTGCGCTCCGGGCGCAGTTGCGCCATGCTGATCGCCGCGGAGGGGCAGCAGATCACCCCGACGCGATGGCGTGCCATCCGCCCGACGAGTCGTTGGAAACGCGCCTCGTCATACGTGGAGGGGGAAATGACATGGACGAGCCAGAGGCGGGGCTCGCCCGAGGCCATGGGCGGAGTCTTCAGCTCCTCAACGACCTCCAGCGCGATTTCGGCGCCCCGCTCCAGGGGATGGTTCCGCTGGTCCGCGTGCATGTGGACGGACCGGTCCAATTCGGCGGCCAGCGACAGGATGCGGCGGCAATGCTCCCCGAACCCGATGTGTTCCGGGTAGTCCACCCGGTCGTCGCGTTCCGGCAGCGATCCGATGAAGTCCGCCCGCCGGGCGCCCGCGCGCAACAGGTCCCAACGTTCCGGTTCGTCGTCGCGGAATCCGAGCGGCGAGTAGGCGCCCACCTCCAGCGCGAGCGCCGGCGCGAACTCCGCCTTCAGCTCAAGAAACACATCGAGCGCGGAAAGGCCGACCCGGTCGAGGGTGACATCCACCAGGGTCGCCGCGCGCCTGGATCCGGTCCGCGCCAGCGCTTGCAGGTATCCGCGCGTCCGGTCGCGCAGCCGCGGCGGATCATAGGCCGCGCCCGCATGAATGGCGGGAATCAACTGGTGCTTGGCGGAGAGCGCGAGCCGCCCGGCGTCGGCCAGTCCCTGGTGGAGGTCCAGTGTCCCCGCCCGGTCGAGGTGCAGGTGGGCGTTGTACAGGCCGCCGAGCCGGTCAATCGCCTCGCGCAGCGCCGCATAAAATGGAGTTTCCGCCGACACAGGGCTCACGCCCCGCCCGCCGCGCGCCGGCGGCACGCCCGGACGTAGGCCGAAAAAAGTCTGGGATGCGCGTGGAGACCTGTCAACCACCAGTCGTACACCTTTTGGACGCACGAGCGGGATCGCTCCGCGCCCCCCAGGAAAAGCTCGATGTGACGGGCCAGGACGCGGATTGAATCCCGGCGGAAATAGGTCCCGTGCTCGCCCGGCAGCCAGTCCACGTGGGGAACCCGTTCGAAGGGTTTCCGCCAGCCGCGCCGGCCCCACCGGAAGCCGAGATGGGCACGCAGGTCGCTTTGTTTCCCGAACAACAGCATCGCGCGCCCGGGGTATGGGAACAGGAGCGGATCGAAGGATTCCATGAGGACCAAGCGGTCCGGAATCCGTCCGGCTTCGACGAAACGGCGCGCCACCCGCATCATCACCGCGCCGCCCCGGCAATTGCCGCCCAACCGGAGGGGACCACGCGGCCATGCCTCCCGGATCGCGTCCGCGTAGATCCCGGCCAACGTCTCATGCACCTCCGGGCGGAAGTCGAGCAGCGCGCCGCCGGAAAACATTCCCCGGACCGGGAGGATGCCTTTCATCGCGCCGTTCAGGGCGGGCCATTCTTCGGCCGGCGCATTAAAGCACCAGAAGAGCGGCGGGGACGCGCCGTGCGCCGGATCGCCCAGCAGCAGCCCGCCCCTGCCCATCCGCGGCAGGCCGCTGCCCGCGAGGGCAATGGAGAGGGTCGCCTCGATTGATCCCGGATCCGCCGCGGCATCGGCACAAGGCGCGCACGCATCCCGTTCGAGGCGCCGCGCAAGCTCGCGGATGTTGGTGAGCTGGAACTGGCGCTCGGCGGCGAGGCGGAGCGCCAGCTTGCCGTCCAGCGCGGTCAGCATCCGGACAGCGGACAGGGAACTCCCGCCGAGGTCGAAAAAATCGTCATCCACGCCGACCTGTGGGCGCCCGAGGATATCCGACCACAGGGCCGACAATTTTCGCTCCAGCGGTGTCTGGGGCGGCGTCATCGGCGCGGGGTCGGAGGGGGGCCGGGCCGTGGCCAGCTCCCGCCGGTTGATCTTGCCGGTCGGGCCGCGCGGCAGGGCGTCCACGAACGCCACATGGCGGGGCAGTTTGAACGAGCTGATCCGGTCCGCCAGCCAGGAACGCACATCCGCCGCGGAGAGCGCCGCGCCTTCGCGGCGCACCACCGCCACGGCGACCTCCTCGCCCAGCACGCGGTGTGGAACCGGAAACGCGGCGGCCTGGGCGACAGCGGGATGGCGGGCGAGCGCATCCTCGATTTCGCAAGGCCATATTTTTTCGCCGCCCCGGTTGATCATGTCGCGGACGCGCCCCTTGAGGAAGAGTTCGCCGTCCTCGTCCACGCAGCCGATGTCGCCGGTGCGGAACCAGCCGTCGCGGAAAGCGAGGCGATTGGCCTCGTCATCCTGCTCGTAGCCGGCCATCACGTTCGGCCCGCGAATCAACACCTCGCCCGGGTGGCCGCGGGGGACCGGGTGGCCCCGGTCATCCACGATGGCGAGTTCCGTGGAGAGCGCCCGCCCGACGGAGCCTTCCTTGTCGGCGCCCGGGGGAAGCCGCGTACTGGTGATCAGGGGGGCGGCCTCGGTCATTCCGAACGTCTGCACCACGGGCACGCCAAACAGGGCGACGACTTTTTCGCGCGTGGCGGCGGGCAACGCGGCCGCAACGGAGCGGATGAACCGCAGCGGGGAATGAACGCGCGCCCTTCCCTGTTGCGCGGCGAAGTCAAGGGCATCGTGCAACGCGGCCGGAACCGCCTGGAACCAGGTTGGCCGGTGCGCGTCCAGCAACAGGAATAAAGTGGCGGCATCGAATCCCGGACCGGCCAGCACCGAGCCGCCCGACGCGAGCGGGGCCAGCAAGAGGTCCACGAGGCCGCCAATATGAAACTGTTCCCACAGGCAGAGGCACTGGTCGGCCGGCGTCAGGCGAAGGGATTGCACGATATCGCGGATGGAGGCGAAAAGGTTGGCGTGCGTGAGCGGCACCCGCTTGGGCGCCCCGGTCGAACCGGAGGTGAGGAGGACCATGGCGACGTCACGCGCGGACGGGCGGTCCTGGGAAACGAACCCGGCCGGGGCGTCATCAAGGATCGGCCCGGCGGGAAACCCCATCCGCACGGGCCACACCGGGAGTCCCCGCTCCCGTGCCGCGCCGCGAACCACTCCGTCCGGAGGATCGCAGGACAGCACGCCATCCGGCCGGAGCAGTTCAAAATAGCGGAGGAATTCGTCGCGGGTGCAGGCGGGGTTCAGCGGCAGGGCCGCGCAGGCGGCGGACACGCCCAGCATCACGACCGCCATCTCCGGGCCATTCGGCAATACGATCGCCACGCGTGAACGGCGATGGAGGCCGTGCCGTCGGAGCGCGTCCGCGAGTCGGCGAACCCGATCCCCGAGCGCGGCGTAGGTCATCTTCTGCCCATCGGGCGCCAGCAGGGCGACCGCGTCCGGCCGGGCGCCCGCCTGGAATTCGATCAGGGACGGGACATCGTTCACGTCCGGCGGAAGGGCGTGCTCCTCCGTCCCGGCGACGCGGGCCGGCGTCGGGGAGCCCTGTTCTGCTCCGCACATATTCACAATTCATTTCCCGGAAGCGCGCCGGTTCAGCCGGCCATCCATGGAGGCCATCCGATGATGCGCAGGAGGCGCGGCAGAAAGACAACGAGGCCGACGGCGGCGGCGGCGATGGCGGAGAGAAGGACGCCCGCGGCGGCCAGGTCCTTTGCGCGGGCAATGCCCGGGTGTTCGCCCGGGTGCAGCGCATCGGCCAGCTCCTCGACGGCGGAATTCAGCGCCTCAGCGGCAAAGACGAAACCGATGCACAGCAGCAGCGCCACCCACTCGCCGCGGCTCACGCGCAGACACGCGGCGAGGACCAGGGTTGCGCAGGACGCCGCCGCATGCCATCGCGCGTTGGGCTGGCTCCGCAACAGCTGGAGGATTCCGCGGCCGGC
>CAYMCD010000007.1:20086-49777 GCA_964388845.1 uncultured Verrucomicrobiota bacterium | reverse complement strand
AAGCGCGACGGTAGGCGTCGCGGCTCCAACCGGGCGTATGCCCCAAGCGCGACGGGGGCGTCGCGGCTCCAACCGGGCGTATGCCCCAAGCGCGACGGTAGGCGTCGCGGCTCCAACCGGGCGTATGCCCCAAGCGCGACGGGGGCGTCGCGGCTCCAACCGGGCGTATGCCCCAAGCGCGACGGGGGCGTCGCGACTCATATAACCAGATGCCATATATAAACGGTGTATGCTGGTAGGGCGCGGCCTTCGGACGCGCCGCGCCCTGACGGGTCCTGAGGCCCCGCCGAAGCATCCAACGAAGGCGGGAGGCCCCGCCCACATGGAGAATTGAACCCGATATTTCCGGCGCGCGGTATCAGGAGGCTAGCGCTCCATGCGCTCGATGGCGCTGACGGCGTTGTCGCTGAATTCGACGCGGAGTCGTTCGTATTCCTGGCGGCTTTCGACGTCCACCCAGACCCAATCGTTGTAGGTGGCGCGGCGCCCCTTGGAGTCGTAGCCGCTGATGCGCACGTCGGCGCGCTGGCGGTCGCGGCGGATCTCGTCGCGCGTGTAGGACCAGACTTCGGTCGAGCGATCGGCGGTCTTGCGGGTGTACTGGCGGTTGGGCGGGCCCAGGGCGATGTGCACGGCTTCCTTCGGATAGCCGATGTCAATACGGCCCTGGCGGACCTGTTCCTGCATTTCGGGCGGGAGGGCGTTGAAGACCTCCGGACTTTTCTTGATGCGGGATTCGGGTGTCGCGCAGCCGGCCGCCAGCAGGCCGAGCGCGGCGACGAGCGGGGCGGCGGATTTCATGCGCGGAGCATAGCAGATCGCGCCTATTCTTCAACCAGCCGGACGCGGAAGATCCGGCGCGTCGCGTCGAGGAGGGCGTTGGTGAGGGTGGCGGTGGTCTCATCGCCGGGTTCGGCGGGGATGACGGCGCTGACGTTGCTGAACGCGGGCCCGGGCAGGTCGTCGGCGGCTTCCAGCATGTAGTTCCGTCCGGGCACGGACAACCACCGGATGACGAGGTGGGGCGAGGCGGGCGCCGCGGCGTCGAGGCCCAGGTAGGAGGCCGGGTCGGTGAGATCGGTGCCGGCGCGCAGCTCGTGGCCGTCGGTCGTGCGGTCGCCGTCCGTATCGGCCTTGGCCGGGTGGGCGCCGAGTCCGGGCTCGTCGCCGTCGGAGATTTCGTCGCCGTCCGAATCGGGGTTTTCCGGGTCGGCGCCGTATGATTTTTCCCACGAGTTGTTCAGGCCGTCGCTGTCGTTGTCGGCGGTGTCGAGCGCGTTGGTTGTGGCGCCGATATTCGCGAGGAACTCCTTGTTGCCGGCGATCGTGAAGATTTCGGAATCGGCATAGAAGGAGGATTCCGCGAGCGCGGCCCGGTTGAAGGCGCGCACGAAGATTTTTCCGGAGGCGGGGCGGGGTTCCGAAAGGCTGATGCTGAACCGGCCGCTGTTTTCGATGCCCGGCGCGATGGATTTCCCGATGGCCGTGGCGCCATTGGCGAGGGCGGGATTATCGGCGTGTGGCGAACCGTCAATGCCCGGAGGGTGGATGACGTTGTTCGATGCCCAGAGCAGCATGACCAGCGCGCCGGGCTGGCCCGCCGAACCGGTCAGGATGTCGCCAAATTCGTTCTCGATGGCCGCAACGTTTCCGACGTGCAGCGGGGTGGTAAGGCCCTGGGCGCGCGCGTCGAGCGCCGGCTGTGTGAATGCAATCGCAGCGAGCAGGCTTAATGGGATCAGCCGGCTATGGTCAGAACTTGTCATAGGTGTTCATGGTGAACGTGGCTTGCGGTTGAACAAGGCGTTTGAACTTCGCCTCGTATTGCTGCCGCGCCTCCCGTCTCCGGGTGCTTCGTACAGCAGCTATCATGCCCGCCCACATGATGATGAAGTTCAATGTGTTCGGTTCCGGGATGGCGACGAAATTGTCATGGTTTGTCGTCGAGTATCCGCCGATGAAATCCACCAGGATGGATCCGAAAGCGTCGAACTCCACGTTGGTGATCGGCGACTCGCCCCAGTAGATCATACCCGTCAGGGGGCCGGGCGAGTCATAAAATCGGATGTACATGTAGTTGATGTCATCCGAGTCGTAATAGACATTGCTGACGTAGAATGTTCCGTTACTGCCTAGATCAGCGCTGTTTATGGTGATGGTCGTGAGGATGACGTCATCCCCCGTGACATTGCCGGTGACGTTGCTGCCGTAAGTCTCCATCGGGTCAATGGTTCCATCGAGGCTGCCGATGATCTGGACGAGCGATCCGTCGGCGAGGGGGGTAGTGCCGCCTTGATCGAGGAGGGCGATGTAGACGTAGGCGGAAAGGTTCACGATGGCGGCCGAGGCCGCCGAAAGATGGAAGAAGGCGGCCAGGAATATCACCCAGCCGGCCATTCTCATCTTCTGGAAGTTTCCGCGCATGTTCAACTTTGTTACGGCTTCATATCCCGGGTGGGCACTGCGTAGTTCAGTGTGTTGGTCCAGGTCATGGGGGTGGGGGCCCGCCGCTGGATGACGACGGCGTCGTCCGGCCGGAAGTAATTGGTGGGAACCAGGGCGCCGTTGACGCCGCCGGCGTCAAACCGCCAGGTCTGGTCCGAGGTCTTGAACCAGATCTTTCCGTCGGGCACGAGCTGCTGGGCCCGGTCGAATTTCCAGACCCAGTCCGACAGGAAGGGCAGCGTCGAGCCCTGGAAGCCGGATTGCAGGAGATTCATCTGCGAGGGGTGCTGTGTTTCCGGCAGGTTGACGCTCGCGAGCGTGTGGCCGCTGTTGCCCGGCACCGTCTGGATTTGCGCGTTGGTCGGCACATAGAAGATCATCGGCAGCTTGCGGACGCTCTGATTGGTCGGCAGCTCGACGCAGAATCCGTCGGCCATGGGGAGCGGCCAGCTGTCGGCCACCTGGCCTTCGCGGTTGGTGGGATAGGAGCAGACCCAGGCGTTGACTTCGCCGTTGGCCATCCAGACCTCCTGGGTGGCGGCGAGCAGGGGCTGCGTCTGGCGGTTGTACCACAGCAGCCGGGAGGCCTCGACGGCGCTGTCGGCGCCCGGCAGCAGATCCTCGAGGATGTCGCGGATGCTGTTGTCGCAGGGGATGCCCCAAGGGCGGACCCAGTTCTGGCCCGGGTGAATCCGGGACAAACCGTAGGCCGCCACCTGCACGCTGCCGCGCCGGGGCTCCTGCTCCCAGTAACCGGACGCCGAGATCCGGTAGAAGCGCAGCGTGCCCTCCGCCAGGTCCGTGGGCGCCGTCCGGCCCACGGCGCCGGTGTCCACCAGCATGCCGCCGGCGCGCCGGTCCGCCAGCTGCCAGTTGGTCACGGCCGCGGAGAAGCGGATGGCGTCGGCGTACAGCAGGTCGTAGAGCTGCTCCGCATTGACGATTTCGTGGTAGATCTCCACCGCGTTCTGGGTCAGGTCAAAATCGCAGCCGGTGATCACGAACGGCGGGACCACGCGGATGTCGGCGCTGGCGGTGTTGTTGGTCGGATTGAGATCGCCCTGCCGCTGTTGCAGGATGCTCGCGGTGTTGGTGATCGCGCTCCCGGCGGTCCCGGCGTCCACCTGCGCATAGAGCACCAGGATGGCAACCTCGTCCGTGGCGACGCTGGCCAGCGACCATTGGCCGCTGTCCGAGGCGTAGGCGCCCAGATTCGCGCTGTTGGAAACGTAGGTCAGCCCGGCCGGCAGCAGGTCCCCGATCACGACATCGGTGGCCGCGAAGGGACCGTGGTTGGTCAGCGTGATGGTGAAGGCGACGATCGAGCCCTCGTCCGGGATTTCGTCGTCCACCGACTTGCCGATGCCGGCGTCCGCGAATTCCACGCGGTCGGTGACGGCCGCGGAAATCCACGCCACCTGCTGGTCGCTGGTGACCGAGGCGGTGTTGACGACCTGGGTGACGGCGGCGGGATTGTCCACCACCGCGCGGTAGGTGATGATGGCCGAGTCGCCGGGCCGCAGGAACAGGTTGGTCGCGAGCCAGGGCGGCAGCCCGCCCAACCGGGTCGTGTAGGTCTCCTTCTGGGCGGTGACGCGGACATCGTCAAGCCAGACGACGTCGCCGGAACCCATGGCGGTGTTCGTCGTAGCGATGCGGAAGGCCACGCTGGTCGAGAGGTAGGGGCGCAGGTCGAAACTGACCGAGGTGTACTCCGTTTCGTCCGCCGGCCCGTCGAACCGCTGCAGCGTGAACCAGGGCCCGGCATAGCCGTTGGAGGACACCTGCATCAGCGCGACGTCGCCCGCCTCCATGCTCTCCATGCGGTAGGCGAAATTAAGCGTCCCATTGGTGAAGGCGCTCATGTCGGCGCTGCGCCGGATGGACTGGACGACGCCCCCGCCCTGGAAGCGCAGGCTGTAGGTGGAGCCGCGCAGGTTGTCGTAGATGATCTGGATGTTGCCCGCGAGCGGGTCGTCGCCGGCCTCGCTCTCGTCCCAGTTGTCCACGAAGTTCGTGTTGCCGAAATTGTTGTTGTAGAACCGGCTCCGGAAATCGTCGTGCCACTCGAACGAGAAGTATTCCGGCCCGCTGATCTCGGTGCTGCTGGCGACGTAGGTCATCCCCGTCGGCACGGCGTCATACACGTTGATGCCGGTGTGCGCGAAGCTGTTGGGATTGGTCACGACGATGGTGTAGGTGTTTGTGTAGCCGGGCGGCGCCTGGCCGGCGACCGCGGCCGTGCCGCCCGCGCTGGAGATCTTGCTGACGGCCAGCGGCTCGCTGCTGCTGGTGATGATGACCGCCGTTCCGGTGTTGTTGTTGGGGTTGGGGTCCGTCGTCCCCGTCGCGCTGACAGAGGCGCGGTTGGTGATGAAGACGCCGACCACGGTCGTGGTGACGACGCCGTCCAGCGTCAGCGTGGCGCTCCCGCCCACGGACAGCGCGCCGACGGTCCAGACGCCGGTGTTGGTCGCATACGAGCCCTGGCTCACGCTGTAGCCGGTCAGGCCGATGCCGGACGGCCAGACATCCGTCAGTTGGACGGACGTCGCGGGACTCGGCCCCGCGTTGGACACGGCCACGGTGAACACCACGTTCGAGCCGAGCTCCGGCGCCACCTCGTCCACGCTCTTTGTGACCACGAGGTCCGCCGCGCCCACGGTCACCGTCGCGGTGGCGCTGTTGTTTTCGGGGACGAGGTCGGCGAGGCTCGACCCGGTGATGGTGGCGATGTTGGTCAACGTCGCGCCGGAATACGCGGGGTTGGTGCTGACCCGGGCGGTCAGCGTCAGGATGGCGGCGGTGTTGTTGGTCAGCGTGCCGACGGTCCAGTTGCCGGTGTTCGTGCTGTAGCTTCCGCGCGTGGCGGTGCTGGTGACATAGGAGAAGCCCGCGAGCAGGGGATCGGCCACCACCACGTTGCCCGCCGTCCGCGGCCCGTTGTTCGTGATCACGATGGTGAACACGACGTTGCTGCCGGCGTTGGGGTTGGCGTCGTTGACGCTCTTCGTCACGCCGAGGTCGGTCGCGGCGATGGGATCGCGCACGGTCGCCTGGATCGGCAGGATCTGGTGCAGGCTCGTCGCGTACGCGGTGTTGACGATCTGCGTGACCGAGGCCGGGTTGTTCACGTTGACGGTGAAGGTGATCGTAATGGTCTGGCCGGGCTCCAGGGTGTGGCCGCCGGTCAAATTCGGCGGCGCGCCGCCGAGGACCGTGTTGGTCCCGGACACCGGCCAGAAGACCTCGATGTTGTCGAAATAGACGATGTCGGACCCGCCCAGGGTGGCTGAACCCAGGAAGCGCACCTGCGTGTTGGTCGCGATATACGCGGTCAGCGGGTAATTGGTTGACAGGTACGAGGCGTCGCTTCCCGCCCCGGCGATGCGGCCCAACTCGGTCCAGGCCGCCCCGCCGTTGCTCGACGCGTAAATCGCGACATAATCGGACGAGCTGTCGAGTCCGGACCGGCGGAAGTTGAAGCGCAGCGTGGCTTCGGCGGCGCCGGCGAGGTTGACCTGCCGCCGCACGCCCTCGCCGCCGTTGTCGTTGTCCTGGATGCGCAGCACGCCGGCCCCGCTGTCCGTCACGCGCGCCACGTCGCCGGCGGCGGCCCCGTCGGCCTCGCCGATTTCCACCCAGTTTCCGCTCCAGTTCACGTTCCCGTTGTTGTTCCCGAAGGAGGCGCTGTTCCACTGGTCCAGCACGTTGTTCGTGGTGTTCGCCGGCGCGGTGACAAACGTGCTGTTGCTGACGTAGGTCACCCCGGCGGGCAGGGGATCGGTCACCGACACGTTGGTGTGTGTCAGCGAGCCCGCGTTGGTGACGACGATCGTGTAGGTGATGTTGCTGCCGGGCAGCGCGTTGGACACCACGCTCGACGTCTTGGTGATGCGCAGCGAGCTGACGGCCACGATCGCCGTCGCCGAGTTGTTCAGCAGGTTGCCGTCGGAAACCGTCGAGGACACGATCGTCGAGACGTTCGTGATCAGCGTATCAATGGCGTTGGTCGTCGCTTGCGCGGTGATTTCGAGGGTGGCCCACGCGCCGGCCGCCATGAAGCCGACGGTCCAGATGCCGCTGACGTTGTCGTACACGCCGCTGCTGGCGGCGTGGCTGACGTAGCTGAGGCCGTTGGTGAGCCGCTCGGACAGGGTCACGCCGTCGGTGTCGGAGGGCCCGCTGTTGGTGAGGACGATCGTATAGACGAGGTTCGACCCGGCGAACGGACCGTACGTGCTGGGGGTCTTGGTGACGCCGAGGTCGGCGCCGATCACGGTGATGACGGCGCTCGCGCTGTCGTTCGCCGCGTTGGTGTCGCCGAGGCCGAGCGTCAGGGCCGTCGCGGTGTTGGTGATGACCAGCCCGGCGCTGGCGCTGTTGACCTGCGCGGTGATGGTCAGGCTGGCCGAGGCGCCGCCGGTCATCGCGCCGATCGTCCAGACGCCGCTGGTGACGTTGTACGAGCCCGCGCTGGCCGCCGCGTTGCTGAAGGTGATGCCCGCGGGCAGCAGGTCGTTTACGACCACGTTGGTCGCGGTGTCGGGGCCGAGATTCGTCACGGTGACGCGGTAGGTGATCAGCTCGTTGACGTCCGGCAGCGCGTCGCTCACGGACTTGCCCACCGCGAGATCGAGCGAGCGCACGTTGACCACGGCGCTGGCGGAGTTGTTCGCCGTGTTCGTGTCCGGACGGTCCTGATAGGTGACGGCGATCGTGTTCGTCAGCGAGAGCCCGCCGCTGGCGAGATCCACGCTCGCCGTGATGACCAGCCGGCCGCCGGCGCCGACCGCCAGCGAGCCCACGCTCCATACGCCGGAGCTCGGGACATACGTGCCGACCGTGGCGGAGTGGCCGGTGTAGTTCAGGCCCGCCGGCAGCAGGTCGGTCAACTGGACGTTGGCGGTGGAGTAGTTGCCGAAATTCGTCACGCTCATCGTGAACACGACCGTGGCGCCGACGCGGACGTCGTTGCTGTTCACCGTCTTGGTCACGCCGAGATCGGTCGGCGGCAGGAAGATGCCGCCGTCGAACTGGTCGTTGGTCGTGCGGGGCGCGAGGAAGATGAAACCCGAGCGGCCGCTGTTGGTGTTGACGTCGCTGTCAATGAAGTCGTCCGGGCCGATGTCCTGGAGCGTGTAGATCCAGTTGGTCGGCAGCACGACCTCGAACTGGTACACGCCGGACTCGAGGGCGTAGACCATGTAGTACCCGTTGGTGTCGGTGCGCGTTTGGCCGGCCAGATTGGTGCCGGTGGAATCCCACACGCGAACCAGCACGTCGTAGACGCCCGGTTCGCCGTCGTCCTGGAGCCCGTTCTGGTTCAGGTCGTTCCAGACCCGGTCGCCGATGGACGCGTTGTCGCGCTCGTCGAGCACCAGCGCGCCGCCGCTCATCAGGTCCAACCCGCCCGACGTACTGCCCTCGGTCGTGTTCTGGGGGAACGCGCCCACGGCGGTCCAGTCCTGCGTCGCCGGCACGTCGGCGGCGACGAGCGAATAACCGTAGACCAGCGTGTTCGTGGTGATGCCGAATTCCTCCCACTCGATGTACTGGCCGGTGAGCGGCTGCGTGCCGACATCGGCGGAGGGGCGGTAGTTGCCGTCGTAGCCGCGGTACACGATCGTGTCGAGCGTGATGCCCGAGTTGCCCCAGTTGGTGGTGGTGAGGGTGACCGGCGTGGACCAGCTCGCCGGCGTGTTGCTGGCGGTCAGCGAGAGGATCGCCGCGATCTGGAGCGCGTCGTTGCCGCCGCGGTCCATGACCATGAACCCCTTCTTGCGAAGGTTGCCGTACGCCGGATAGCCGTCGTCGAAAATGTAGTCAATGCGCTCGATGTTGTTGTTGTTGCCGTCGCCGTTGCCGGTGTTGCAGAACACGTTGTCCACGCCGCGGTTGATGATGCTGGCGAGCAGGATCTCCTCCATCGTGTCGGCGAACTCCGAGGAGAGCGAAATGTTCGTGACGCTGTCGATCGGGCCGTTCTGGTCGTAGAGCAGGATGTGGTGCGCCCCGGTGATCGTCGCGTTGTCCACGCGGATGATGTCAATGCGTTCGGCCAGCTGGCGGAAAATGTAGTTGTTCGTGCTCACGTCGAACGACGTGATGATCAGGTTGTCGAACAGCCCCTCGGTGAATCGCGTGCTGTATGTCGTGCCGGTGGGAAACGCGCCAGAGCCTCCGCCCGGCGACGTGAAGTCGTTGGACGCATCGTCCAGGCTGTCGAAATACGCCTGGATCGAGGTGATCGGCGACACGGCCACGGCCGGCTTCAACCCGACCCCCCAAAGAAGTCCGGTCGCGACAAGTGACAAACCGATCCGGGATACTGTTTTGCTGTTCATGACACCCCTCTCTCGTGCGGCCTATTGTTAAGAGCAGGTTCAATGCCATGACCGGTCCAATTGAATAAAATGGCTCGACGCCCGGTTTCTCAATCGTTGGAAATTGCATTCAAAACCACGCCTTATAGTGGCTTCAGATTTCAAGCCACCTTGTATGGTGTCCCGCGCGTGCTAAATCGTGTGAACGACCGAGCATTGAAATTTCCGCAACAAATCGAATGCGTTCAAAGATGAACATCATAAAATCCGGGTGTTAGCCGGTTGAGCGCATGGTTAGGTTTGCGTTGGCACGGCCGATGCTGTGAAGGGGGCTATGCCTGATCGCGCTCAAGACGCCATCCCGTGGAAACCGGTTGTGGACCGGCAGCTGGCGTTTTTGGATCGCATCCGGCAGGCGTGGACCCAGCCTGGCGGTCCGCCCTCGCTTGGCGAGCACCCGATTTGCGACTGGGCGGAGGATTCGTCCCGTTCGCCGCGCCCGGAGGCGCCGGATTAGAGCGTGTCGGGAGAAGCTGTGGCCGCGGGCGATGTCCGCGATTTTGCGAGAGGCTCCGAAGCCTGTCGCATTTTGAATTTGGCGGAAGTACGCAGCCGTGACGTCCGTCGGTAGGGTCGCTTTTCTCTGCAACGCCCGCTGGAAATTCCCGCTCCAATCAGGCATCGTACGGGCCTGCTTGCATTGAAGTTGTTTCGCAAGAATGAGCATTCAACTGCGCATAGTCGCCATGGTGTTGGGTTTCGGCGCGGTGGCGGCGGGCGGGCAATCCACCTTTCCCTTCTGCCAGATCGTGGACGGAACCGATTACCCCGCGTGGGATGTGGAGGCGACGTACACCGCGCCGGCGGACGTGCGATCGGATGCCGGGCGGAATATCGCCTTCTGGGCCTTGCGCGGCGGGGGCGGCCTGTTCTATCGCGCCACAGGTTCGGGCGACGTCTCGCTGGGCGGACGGTACGACGTGTGGTTCGCGGACGGCGGAGGCGGGGTGGCGCTCCCCGACGCGCTCGCCGCGCTCCGCCTCGAGGCCGGATGGACGTTGCGCTGGTGGGATGGGCGCGCGCTGCAACTCACGCTGCGGCCCGGTCTCTACACCGATGCCGCGGACTGGTCCTCGAAGGACGTGTTTTATCCCTTCGAGGCGCTCGGCATCCGGGCCGTCAATCCGCGTGTTTCCGCGCTGCTCGGGCTCGCGGTCTATCCCGGCTTTGACCGCGCGTTCGATCCGCGCTTCGGATTCCGGTACGCCCCGGCGGACAGCATCCGCCTCGACTTGATGTATCCGGAGACCCGGCTGACCTACCGCCCGATGGACTGGGAGGTCGCGCTCGGCGTGCGGCACGAGGCGGTGCGCGAATTCCGGCTGGAGGAGTCGGATCCGCGGCGGCTGGTCGCGTTGCGCGACACGCGGATCTATCTGGCCGCGGCCTGGACGGCGGCCGGCGCGCTGCGCGTGACCGCCGAGGCGGGGCGGGTGCTGAACCGGGAAATTGACTTCGAGCGCGTGGAGACGGTCCTCGATGTCGAAGACAGCTGGTACGTTCAACTGGGCGTCGGCGGTGTGCTATAATGCCGGTGGGCTGACGACCATGCGCCTCGCCGTCATTTCGGATATTCATCTGGTGGGACCCGCGGAACTCGCGCTCGCCAACGAATCCGTCGGTCGCCTGAGGAAGCACCCGGATCGGCTCGCGCGCGCATGGCGAAGCGGCCTCTATCGCGTCCGCCGCCGCTTCTGGAATGGACACCTCCGCTGGCGTCACACCGCGTTCCTTCAGGCCTTGGACGAGCTGGCGGACCGGAGGCCGGACTGGGTGATCGCGAACGGCGATTACGGCGGGGACCTCGGCGGGGTGGGATTGAGCCACGGGGCCACGCTGGACAGCGCGCGCATCGTGGTGGAGGCCATACGCAGCCAGTTCCCGGATCGAAGCCGGTTTGTGTTCGGCGACCACGACCTCGGCAAATACAGCACCGTGTTGCGGGAGGGCGGGATCCGGCTGCACAGCCTGGAGATCGGCGAGCGGCAGTTGCGGATTCCCTCCTTCTGGCACGAGTCGGCCGGCGCCTTTCACCTGATCGGCATGAACTCGTCGCTGTTCACGCTGGACCTCTTTCTGCCCGAAGCCCTGGCGCACGAGGTGCCCGAATGGAACCGGCGCCGCGCGGAGCACGTCGCTCAGGTGACCGAGGCCTTCAGCTCGCTTCCGCCGCGCGCCCGCGTGGTCCTGTTTTGCCACGATCCAAGCGCCCTCACGGTCCTCGGCCAGCTGCCCGCCGTGCATCGGCGTCTGCCGCAGATCGAATTGACGGTGATCGGGCATTTGCACAGCCCCACGTTGCTGCGGGTCGCGCGCTACGCGGCGCGAATCAGCCGGTTCAAGCCGCGCTACCCGGTCGCGCGCATCGTCGCGAGCGGGCTCTCCGGCGCGCGCTACTGGAACCAGTTCCACCCGGTGGTGTGCCCCTCGACGTTCGGCACCGGCCACCACGTCGCCGGCGGCCTCCTGTTCGTGCAGGCGGATGCGCGCGGCCGCCTCGTCGCCCGGCGGGTGCGCGTGCACCGGCGTCACTACAAGCACCACCGCGCCGGCGGCGGCCACGCGTGACGCGCGCATCGCCCCGTGCCCTTCGATTTCGATTGGACGAAACACGGGCATCGCTTAAGCTGGACGCGATTCAGCCAGTCCGGCCCGGGCCGGGGGAGAGATCGCGTATGGCGCCGCCCAAACAACGAAAAACCCAGCGCACCGTCACGTTCGAGGTCAAGACCGCCAAGCCGCTCCCGGTCGGCCAGCAGGTCTTCATCGCCGGCGCCGCCAACGTGCTGGGCAACTGGCGCCCGGACGGCCTTCCGCTGACGCGCATGGGCGAAAATGTCTGGTCCGGCTATGCCATCCTGCCGGTCGGCGACGCCGTGGAATATAAAATCACACTCGGCAGCTGGGACGGCGAGGCCCTCGACGAAGGCGGCATCACGCCGGGCAATTATGGACTGAAACCCGGGGGCGATATGACCGTCCGGCATGCCGTGCCCGCCTGGAAGTCCGATCGTTGACGGGTCGCGACCGTCCGACTCCGCCCGGAGCCAAGCGGTTGTTCCCGCGCCGCCGCACCTTCGGGGCCGATCCCGATTCAGCGAGGCAGAACGACCCCAACGGCCTTGCGCCATTGGTGAAGGAGTGGGGTCCGAGTCACCCGCAATGTCGATCCCGATTCCGAGACCGAGACCGATTCAGCGAGGCAGAACGACCCCAACGGCCTTGTGCCGTTGGTGAAGGAGTTTCGTTCGGCTACCGGGTGGAAACAAAGCGTTCGGCCCGATTCGGCGCCCGCGCGTTCGCGCGGGCGAAAACGCAAGCGTTTTCGCATCCGCGCCGCGGATGCGCCGGATCGCGCACAAGGATTGGCCTTGTGTCCCGGCAGCCGGAGAACGGTTGATCCACCGGCGCAAGGCCGGTGGGGGCAAACGAAAACCGGGGAATGTCCTGGAAAGGGTGTTCTTGACCGATTGCGGGCCGCTCTCCTATCTTCGTCCGCTCATCAAACCGCCATCGAAGGAGCGAAACGTTTATGTCAACAGCCGCTGAAACCAAGCCCACCGCCGCCGCCGCGGGAAATCTGCCTCCCGCCGCCTTGCTGTTCGAACTCGAGGGCGTCGCGATGCCCGTCCGCAAATCCCTCTACGAAGCCGCCGCGCAATGCCTTGGCGACCGGCGCGTCAAGCTCGACGTGGCCACCTTCAGCCGCTGCACGGGTCCGGTCGTCTCCCTCGCCGGCCAGTTGCAGCAACAGCTCGGATTCGACGGCAGTTCGGCCGAACTTGCCGAGGCCATGAATGTGAGGCTGATCAGCCAGTTGTCCTCCGGGAAACTGGAGTTGAGCGCCGGCGTGGAAAAGATTCTCAAGGCCGCCGAGCAGCGCGGGTTGCCCGCCGCCGTGTTGACCGGCCTGCCCGAGTCCGTCGCGCAGGCGGCGTACAACAGCACCGCCCTTGAAAGCCGCGGCATCCAGTTGTTCGTTTTCAGCGACGAGGAGAAATCGTTTCCCCGCGCGGATGCCTGGCTCAAGGTCGCCAAGCAGCTCGGCAAGACCCCGCGCTTCTGCGTCGCGTTCGGCAGCAGCCACGCCGCCTGCAAGTCCGCCCTTTCCGCCGGCATGCGGACGGTCGCCGTGCCTGACGCCTTTACCGGTTTCCATGATTTCGGCGGCGCGGACATGATCCTCGACAAATGGGAGGACATCACCGCCGCCGAACTGATGGACGCACTCATCCCGCCGCTGCGCTAGACCGGCCGCACGGCATGTCCGCTCCACGCGAGCCCCAGCCCCCGCGCCGGCAGCCGCCCGGCGGCGAACCGGTGCCGCGGCTGCTCGCGATCATGCGCATCCTGCGCGGCCCCGGCGGATGCCCCTGGGACCACAAGCAGACGCTGACGACCCTGAAGGAGCACCTCGTGGAAGAGAGCCACGAGGTCCTCGACGCGATTGATGACGGCGACCGATCGAAGCTGTGCGATGAGCTCGGCGACCTGCTGCTGCAGGTGGTGTTCCAGGCCCAGATTTGCAGCGAGGAAGGATCGTTCACATTCGACGACGTGGCCCGCGCGATCGGCGACAAGCTCGTCCGTCGCCACCCGCACGTCTTCGGCGACGCGAAGGCGGACAACGCGGACGAGGTGATCCGCAACTGGGAGGCGATCAAGAAACAGGAGCGCGGCGAAAAGCCGCGCTCGACGCTCGACGGTATTCCGCGCAGCCTGCCCGCCCTGCGCCGCGCGCACCTGATCCAGAAACGCGTGGCCCGCGTCGGGTTCGACTGGGATTCCGTCGAGGGCGCGCTCGCCAAACTCGAGGAGGAAATCGCCGAGGTCCGTTCCGCCGTCGCCTCGGGCGATACGGGCGCCGTCCGGGAGGAGATCGGAGACCTGCTGTTCGCCACGGTCAACGTCAGCCGGTTCCTCGAGCACAACGCCGAGGAAATCCTCGAGGCCACGATCCGAAAGTTCGTCCGCCGCTTCGACGAATTGGAGGTCCGCGTCCATGCCCAGGGCCGCAGCGTGTCCGACCTGCCCCTCGCCGAGCTCGACAAGGTGTGGGAAGCGGTGAAGGCGGACGAGAGGAAATAACCGGCATTCAGTGTCAGATATGAGGCTGGTTGCCTGCCGTACCCTGATCGCTGGCCACCGATCACTGATCACTGGTCACTGATCACTGGTCACTGATTACTTCCCATACGGCAACTCCCCGCGGAACACGTGGACCGCGGGCCCCGTCAGCGTGACATCGGTTGCGCCCTCGGGCGTAAGCTTGAAATTGACGGTCAGGCAGTCGCCGCTGGCGGGTGTCACCCGGACGGGCGGCTGCACGCGGCCGGTCTTGCCGGCGAGCAGACCCGCGGCGACAATGCCGGTCCCGCAGGCGAGGGTCTCCGCCTCCACTCCGCGCTCGAAGGTCCGGATGGCGATCGAATCGGGCCCCGTCACCTGCATGAAATTCGCGTTCGTCCCCTGGGGCGCGAAGTCCGCGTGATGGCGGATGGCCGCGCCCACGCGCGCGACGTCCATCGCGGCCAGGTCGTCCACGGGCACGACCACGTGGGGCACGCCGCTGTTGACGAAGTCGAACGGATACCGGCGGCCCTCGACGGCGAGCTCGCCGCCCAAGCGCCAGTCCCTCGGCGCGGTCATCGTGAGCCGCACCAGCTCGCCGAGCATCTCCGCGCCGACGAGGCCGGCGCCGGTTTCAATCCGCATGCGCGACGCGGCCACGCCGAGATCAAACGCGAACCGGGCGATGCAGCGCGCCCCGTTGCCGCACATGTCAACTTCCCCGCCGTCGGGATTGAAGAACCGCATGCGGAAATCGGCGACGGCGGAGGGCTGGACGAGAAGTACCCCCTCCGATCCGACGCCGCGGCGCCGGTCCATGATGGCGCGGAGCCAGGCCGCGTCGCGCGCGGGAAAGGCCAGCGCCCGGTCGTCAATCACGACAAAATCGTTGGCCGCGCCGTGCATCTTGGAAAAAGGGAATCGTTGCATGGCCGGGAAATCTAGCCCGCCCGGTGCATCGCGCGCAAGCGCGCGGTGACGGCGCGCCGGGGCCGCGCGCGGGCCGGCGTGACTGCGCCGCAGGCTGCCGCAGGCTTGACGGGCGTCCGACCCTGCCCGATAAAGGCGCGCAAGGAGCACTGGCATGGCGAAACCGGGCGGATTGGGACGGGGATTGGGCGCATTGATCAAGGACACGCCCGCGGCGGCGAAGGAGACGGACGCCCCGTCCGTCCAGACGGGCGTCGCGCCCGCCGGCGGGGTGTCGCGCATTCCGGTCGCCTCCATACGGGCCGGGGCCTGGCAGCCGCGCCAGGTGTTCGACGAGGCCGCGCTGACCGAGCTCATCCAATCGGTCCGCGAGCGCGGGGTCCTGCAGCCGCTGCTCCTCCGACGGAACGGGCCGGGCTTCGAGCTGATCGCCGGCGAGCGCCGGTTCCGCGCCGCGCAGGCTGCCGGGCTCGCCGACGTGCCGGCCATCGTGATGGATGTGTCGGATCGCGATGCGCTGGAACTGGCCCTGATTGAAAACCTGCAGCGCGCCGACCTCAATCTGATCGAGGAGGCGGAGGGCTATCGCGCGCTCGCCGAGAAGTTCAGCCTCACGCAGGAGGAGATCGCCGCCCGCGTCGGCAAGGGGCGTTCGTCCGTGGCGAACGCGCTGCGCCTGCTGGAACTGCCCGCGCTGGTCCGCCAGCTCGTGGCCGAGCATCGGCTGAGCCCGGGGCACGCGAAAGTGCTGTTGGGCCTGGAAATCGCGCGCGAGCAGGAGTCCCTTGCCCAGAAGGCGGTGCAGGAGGATTGGTCCGTCCGGCATCTCGAAAAGACCGTCAACAAGTTGAAGCGCGGGGTGCGCCGCGCCCGGCCGCGCGCGGCTGATATTCCCGAGGAACACCTCAAATACGTCGCCGACCAGCTCCACCAGAAACTCGGCACCGCCATACGCCTGCAGCCGTGCCGCACGCTGCCGAACGGGCGGAAGTCCAAGGGGACGCTGGAAATAGACTATTATTCCGCCGACGACCTCGACCGCATCCTGGTGATCCTCGGCCTGTCCGGCGAATTGTGAGAATTTCCAGCGGCTGGAAATTCCAGACCTTGGAACCGACCGGTCGCTCTTTTTACAGACGTTGGAAACCGGTCACGCCGGCGGATCGGGCGCCACGGGCTGCGGCGGGGGCTCGGTCGCGGGCGGCGCCGCCCGCGGTTCGGGCGGGCGGTTGCGCGCGGCCTCGCGCTCGATGAATTCGCGGGCGAGCTGGCGATAGGCGCTCGCGCCGGTGCAGTTCCGGTCGTAGGACAGGACGGGCTGCCCGTAGCTCGGCGCCTCGCTGACGCGCACGCTGCGCGGGATCAGCGTCTCGTACACCTTGTCGCTGAAGTGCTCCACCACCTGCTGGACCACCTGGTTGGACAGGTTCGTCCGCTGGTCGTACATCGTCATCAGGATGCCCTCGATCTGGAGGGCGGGGTTCGCGCCGCTGGTCCGGATCTGCTCGATGAGCCGGATCATCACGCTCAACCCCTCCAGCGCGTAGTATTCGCATTGGATCGGCAGCAGGATGGAGTCGGCCGCCGTCAGGGCGTTCATTGTGAGGATGCCGAGCGAGGGCGGGCAATCCACGAACATCAGGTCGAAGCGATCCGTTTCGGCCAGCGGGCGGATCACGTCGCGCAACTTCTGCAGGTAGCGCTCCATCCGCGGCACATCTACTTCGGCCCCCGCGAGGTTGACCTCCGCCGGCACGAGCGAGAGGCGCGGGACGGCCGTTTCAACGACCAGTTCGTCCAGCGCCATCTGTCCGAGCAGCACGGGATAGAGGCTGCGCCCCTCGGTCTTGGGCAGGCCCATCCCGCTGGTGGCGTTGGCCTGCGGGTCGAAGTCGAGGATGAGCACGCGCTTGCCGCGCTCCGCCAGGCCCGCGGCGAGGTTGATGGTCGTGGTGGTCTTGCCGACCCCACCTTTCTGGTTGGCAAAGGCGATGATGCGCGCGGGCATGAAGGCGCGAGCGGCTAGCGGCGCTTGCCGCGGACCGCCGCCTTGTCGTCCGGTGTGACCGGATAGTTGCCGAGGATGCGCATCCGGAAGTAGGTATCGTGCGAGCCGATCGTGGTCAGGTCGTCGAACAGCTTCTGCGGAATCTGCGTGTAGCGCAGGACGGTGCCGTTGCGCAGTTTGATGTTGAGCGCCTCCGCGCCGGCATCGTAGGCGGCTGACGCGAGCAGCTCGGTGCGGGGCGGGAAGACGAATGCGCCGGGCGCTTCGGCCTGCGGATTTTCGGGGGCGGGTTCGGCGGCGGGCGCCTCCGTCGCGGGCGCCGCGGGTTCGGACTCGGATCCGGGTTGCGATTCGGGGGCGGGGGTGGACCCGTCCGCCTGTGGCTCGCCGTGCGCGGCCTTCAGGGCCGCCAGTTCGGCCTTCGCGTCATCCGCGGCCTTCCGGGCGGCGGCGAGGCCGGCCTCATGTTCCTGCGCCTGGGCCGCGCTGCTTTCCTGCAAGGTCTTGAGTTGGCTGTTCAATGCGGCGACCTGTTCGGCGCCGCGCTGGGCATCGCCCTGCACCTTTGTGAGCGTGGCCTGCAAGCCGGCGGCCGCCTCCAGTTCCTGGGTCAGCTCGTCAATGCGCACGGTCTGGCGCTCGCCATCGTTTTTCATGGCCG
Source organism: uncultured Verrucomicrobiota bacterium (assembly GCA_964388845.1). Classification (GTDB taxonomy): domain Bacteria; phylum Verrucomicrobiota; class Kiritimatiellia; order CAIVKH01; family CAIVKH01; genus JAMLJG01. The sequence continues at coordinate 32,277 of CAYMCD010000007.1, read as the reverse complement.
TGATGGAGGCGGTGACTTTGGACCACAGATCGGTTCCCGCCGCGGGGGTGTTGGTGTCCACCGCGATGCCCAGGGCGGCGGCCGCGGAGAGCAGCGAGGATTGGTGCGCGCCGATCTCGGCGGACAGGCCGCCCTGCTTGCTGAAAAGGAAGCCGGCCGCGCCGAGGCCCGCCAGCGCGAGCACGCCCGCGACGATCAGGCCGACGAGCGGACCGGAAGACGGTTTGGGTTTCGGCTGCGGGGCCGCCGGGCGCACGGCGGGGCGGGGAGTGGTTGGCGTCGGGGCGAGGGCCATGATCAGTTCTCCTTCAATTGAGCCGCCACTATACCGACCTGCAAGGGGCGAGGCAAGCGCGCGTCTGGATCGGCCCCGGAGTCGGGGTCTCGCCCGGCCTCACGCCGGCCGCGCCAGCGCGGTGAAGGGAAATGAAATCCGCGGAAACTTCAGGCATTTATGACAGGACTATCCCCGATTTTCAGTGGTGAATTTTCGCAATGTGTTGGCGTAACGAAGCGCGTGGGGCGTGAGAAGTGAAACGACCCCACCGGCCTTGCGCCGGTGGTGAAGGAGTGGGGAGAGGCTACCGGGGAAAACAACCGAGTCGCGCGATTCGGCGCCCGCGCGCTCGCGCGGGCGAAAACGCGCGCGTTTTCGCATCCGCGATGCGGATGCGCCGGATCGCGCAGGGTTGGATTCGTGTCCCGGTAGCCGGGGACCTTTTGCTCCACCGGCGCAAGGCCGGTGGGGGCATACAAAACCCGGGGAATGTCCTGGCGTTTATGACGGTGGACGCGCGGCGCCGATTGTGCATACCGTGTGCGTGTTCCGGGCCCGTAGCTCAACGGTCAGAGCAGGGGACTCATAATCCCTTGGTTGGGGGTTCAAATCCCTCCGGGCCCACCATCTTCGCGCTTGGTCTGGTCTGGAATGTGAATGTGAATGACAGACGAATCCGATGAATCTACCCTGCCGGACTTCAGATGCGCCCGACGGCGTGGATTCGCAACCCCATGGGAAGGTATTGGCGACATGAAACATTATACCGGATGGCTGTTGATGGCGGCGCTGTTGCTCGCCGTCCGCGCAGGGGCGGCCGAGGTGTCGAAGAACGGCGCGTACGATCTGGGCGATTTCGGCGACCTCGGCACGGCGGCGGCGGCGCAGACCACGCTGGATGAGTCCTGCCAGTGGATCGTCACGAACGGCGGCGGCGTGCTGGTGGTGCCGGCGACCGCGCCGGAGGGTTTGGTCGTGAAGAACACGTACCAGCACGACCGCGAGAGCGGGCCGACGGTGACCATCCTCGACCGGCGCAAGGGCTACGAGACCACCCACCTGCCGTCGGTCGGCCGGCGCACGCCGACGGGCTGGAACGGCGCGTACGATTACCGGCTGATCAACATGCAGCCGCGCGGACTGCCGTTTCAGGGCACCCACGAGATGCACGGATTGCGCAACGCCGTCGTGCGCGGGTCGTCCTCGTACATGCAGTTGACGAGCGAGGCGGTCGAAAAGGGCGCCGACCGCCGCATCCACGTGCCCTCCATCCGCGGCATCTTCGTCGGGCAATACCTCACCCTGACCGGCGTGCGCGGCGCGTACCAGCCGCCGTTCGACCGCATCTGGGTGAAATCCATCGGCTGGGACGCGGAGCGGAAGCGCAACTACCTCGTGGCCGACCTCGAACACGATCACCCCGCCGGCTGCATCCTCTACAACAAACACGTGACCGGCAGCATGAACATCAACAGCACGGCCAACGCCGACAACCAGACGATGGAGTTCCAGGTCACGCGCCACCAGTACGCGCACGGCGACTCCTTCCTGATCAGCGGCAGCTACGTGTACCAGGGCGACGTGTTCAGCGGTCTCGGCGACGAGCAGGGCGTGGTACTTAACGCGGAGGTGATGCAGGATCCCGACCCGTTCCACAGCGCGGTGGAGTCGGTCCGATGGGAGGACAACGCCCTCGTCTTCGCGCCTGGCCCGTGCAACGTGCAGAAACTCGCCACCTCCCGCGCGATCATCAACATGAACTCGAACAAGTGGATCACCGGCGGGCACGTGGTCATCGTGCCGCCCGAGGACTGGGGCGGCCACACGATCCACAACCCGGCGTACGATGCGAAGGCCTTCGTCGCCGCGGGCATTGACCTGACGACGTTCTCCTTCACGTTCGAGAAGGACGGCCGGGAGGCGTTGAGCATCACCACATGGAACGGCCACCCGTTGCGGCAGTTCAAGTACGTGTACCGGAACAAGGCCTATCCGAGCCTGGTCGAGGGTTGGATCAACAACCTCGGCGGCGCGATCATCGGCTCGGCCGACTGCGGGTGGACCGAGGACGTCGTGGGCCGCTACTTCGCCGTGGCGGACGAGGGCGAACGACTCACGCCCGGCGCGAAGGACCTGGGCACGGTTTACCACAGCACGCTGGAACGCACTCAGTACCGCTGGTATCTGATCAAGCAGTTCAGGAAGAACGCCGACGGCACCTGCCGGATCAAAATCGAGCGCATCCGCTACGCGGCGGGCGACGCCGGCGCGCCCAACCTCTACAACCACGACAATTACACGTGGGACGGCCATGTCCGCCCGCTCTCCTACATCATCGCCCCCGGCGCCTACGCGTACGACGTGGGCGACGGCTGGCAGGACCGCGACAACGGCGTGGCCGAGAAGTCCGACGCGCGCATCGTGCGCGTCGTGCCGAACGCGGACCGCGGCACGGCGTTCGATTTCGCGCCCGGCGACGCCATCGAGCAGGCGATCGGCGCCGACCCGTCCGTGCCCAAGCCGATCCGCGTGCGGGTGTTCAACAACGTGCCCGATACGATGGAACACGGCATGATCGAGCTCCTCAACCACGGCACCGTCTCCATGAACGCCGGGATCAATCTCGGCGGCGGCAGCCACAACCGCGACGAGCTGGCCCAGCGCAAGGACCGCAAGCCGCGCTATGGAACCGGCCTCCACATCGGCAGCGTCGTCGGCACGGGCATCCGTTTCGGCGCGGACGTGACCGAGGCGGCGCTGCAATTTGAGCAGCCCAACGAGCGCGCGCAGCCGATCCTGTGGAGCCACGCCGGCGGTCAGACCGCGCTCGCGGTGGATCCGAAGAGCGGCGACATGGCCATCACCGGCAGCGCGCTCCGGATCGCGTCGGTGAAAGGGGTCGGGGGCCTGTCCGCGACGGAGATCTCCGCCCGCAATCTGCGGGGCGTGGATGTCGCCGTGCCGGAGGGCGCGCGGGAGTTGACGGTCCGGTTCGACCAACCCGAGGCCGACGCGCGGTACGCGCTGAACATCCAGCCGAACTGGCTCACCCAGGATGCCGTCGTCGAGAAGACCGCGACGGGCTTCAAGGTTGTGTTTTCCGGCCCCGCTTCCGCGGGCGCGGCGCTGGATTGGCAATTGATCCGGTGACGGCCCGCCCGTGCAAGCGGACATCTTGCGGAAACCGACATGTGGATTGACAAGGGACTGAATGACCGATGGCCGCGGCCGCGCGCCCTGAAGCGGGTGGGCGCGCGCGCGTATGCGATCGCGCTCCGGGAGCCGCTGGGCCGCGATTGGCCGGGCGAGATCGTGACGTACGAACTGCCGGCCGATCTGCGGCGCGCGCGGGTGCGCGTCACGCTGGAGGGGCGGGAGACGCCAAGTCAGCGTTCCGGCGGCGCGGTCGCGATCCTGGTGGAGAACCTGCGGGCGGGCGAGGAGCGCGAGTACCTACTCACGGCGATCGCGGGGCGCGGCGGGAAGCGCGCGGCGGATGCGGACCCTTTCTTTACCTTCGCGAAAAGCGGCGCATCCGTCGTCTTCTCGAACGGCGTGGTGTCGCTGAAACTTCCGACGCGCGCCGCCGAGGGCCCGATCGCGGCGGTGCGCCACGGCGACGGACCGTGGATGGGGCGCGGGCGCATGGAGGTCCCGTGCCCGGCGGTGTCGGTCCGGACACGGCTGGTCGAGCAGGGGCCGCTGTGGGCGACGGCGGAGGTCCTGTACGCGTTCGCGGGAGGGTATCGCTACCGGATGCGGCTGACGCTCCGGTCCGGCGACGCGGCGTGCGAAGTGACGGAGGCGAGCACGTTGCCTGTCCGGCTCTGGCCCGCGCCGCGGCCCTACAAGGAGATCGGCACGCAGGGCAAGTCGTATTGGGACCAGAACCGCGCGGATATCGCCCGGCCCTGCACGCGGCCTTGTCCCACGAGTCATTTCGTCTTCGAGGTGGACGCCAACCGGATGGTCACGCATTCGACCGGATCGTGGGAACTCATGGACCTGGCCTTGCGGTCGCCGGCGCTGAAGACCTATACCGCGATGCGGCCGGCGCTGCCGTACATAGACGGCGCGTGGATGGGCGTCTATCACACCCGCCAAGCCGACCTGCTCGGGGTCGTGTCGGTGGATATCGCGCATTGGGCGACGCCGGATGACACGGTGCATCCGGCCCACCGCACGCCGGGCGCGGGCGCGGAGGTCCTGCTGGTGGACTCGCGCGCAGGCGGGACGCAGTTCCGTTTTCCTGTTGAAAATGTGGCGCGGCGCTGGCTGCTGGCGGTCGGGCCGCGCCCGGCCAAGCCGCTCGGCCCGGCGCCGGATCCGAACTTTCCGCTGTGGGCGCTGCACATTCGCCGCGGGGCGCTGCGGCTCGACAAGATCAAGGATTGGGTCGTGGACTGGCCGGACGCCGGCGCGGCGCACCCGCGCGTCCTGTGCAGCCGGAGGGAGTTCGGCGATATCCGGCGGAAGGTGAAAGCGACGCCGGAGTTCCGCCGCAACCGCGCGAAGTACAAGCGCTGGCGCGGGGCGGACGAGTATCTGCTTTCCGGGCGCGTCTGCCGGCTTGCGGAGATCGAGGCGCAGACCCACGCTCGGGAGCTTGTCGAGAAGATCCTGGGCAGCGGCTATGCCGGGCCGCCCTACTGCATCATGTTCGCGCGCCCGCTGCGCCGCTACACCCTGGCGTGCGACATGGTGTGGGACGGCTTCACCGCCGAGGAAAAGCGCGAGGCGCGCCGGGTCTGCGCCTTGGCGGCGTATTTCCTTAGCGACGGCGATTTCTGGCAGTTCGCCTACCGGCCGGGCGAAACGACCTACCTGCCGAATTTTAATACGGACGAGCACACCTGCGTCGGGCTGCTCGGCCTGTTCCTGAGCGACCACCCGTGCTCGCGGGCCTGGGTGAATCACTGCGTCGAGCGCCTCGACACCGAGTTGCCGATGTATCTGCGCCGCGACGGCGGGGGGGAGGAAAACCTCGGCGGCTATCTGTTTTCCACGTGGACCCAGCTCTATCTGCCGATCTTCTGGGCGCTGCGGCGCAACCGGGTGAAGGACTATGCGCGGGACCCGAACGTGCTGGCCGGCGCGCGCTTCCTGGTCAAGGTCTGCGGGCCGCCCGACCGGCGATCGCGCGGCGAGCGGCTTGGATTCCCGATCGGTCATCATCCCCACGCGAAGAAGGCCTATCCGGTGTACTCGCAACTCGCGTCGTTCATCCGGAAGGCGGATCCCCGGACGGCGGCCCGGCTGATGTGGATGTGGCGGCAGTGCGGCGCGCCGGTCGGCAACTGGCACGATCACTTCGGGCCGTCGGGCAATCCGCTGACACGGCATTACATTTTCCACGATCCGACCATACCGGAGACCGCGCCGCGGCTGGCGAGTTACAACCTGCCGCATGTCGGCGCGGTGATACGGAGCCATGATGCGAGCGGGCGGGGGAGCTGTCTGTTCCTCAAGGCCGGGCGTGTCCACTCGCACCACGATCCGGATGAGGGCTCGTTCCACTATTTCGGGCGGGGGGCGCCGCTGGCGCTGGACGGCCTGCCGATCCAGAACGGCGCGACCAGGGAGGAGCACAACCAGGTTTCCTTCGGCAAGCCCGGACAACCGAGCGGCGTCGTCGAGTGTTTTCGGACGGGGCCGGCCGGCGACTACATCCGCGCGGTCATCGCCCCGCGCGCGTTCTCGTGCGATTCGATGTATGTGGACGGGTCGCATCGCAGCGGCTGGACGCGTGAAATCGTCATGGTCAAGGCGCCGCGGCCGGGCGGGGTGGAGTATCTGGTGGTGAAGGACACGTGCACCGGTCCGGACCCGGCGCAGTGGAACCTGGACGTGCTCACCCGCAAGCCCCGCCGCGTGGCGCCGAACAGGGTCTGGTTCCCCGGCCATCCGCAATGCGGGATGGGGATGGACCTGATCGTGGCCGAGCCGGCCGCGCCGCGGCTGAATCTGGTGAAAGGCTGGGTGGGCAAGGACATGATGACGGCGCGCGGGCGGAGGGCGCTGCCGGACAATCGTGTGAAATGGGATGTGCTGGAGCATTGGCTGGCGCATATGCGCGCCGGGCCGGGCGCCACGTTCGCGGCGGTGCTGTTCCCGCGCCGCGCGGACGAACCGACGCCGGCGGTCGAGTATCTGGGGCGGGAGGAAACCTTCCGCATCCGGCATGCGGACGGCTGCGACCTGGTGTGGTTGCGGCCGAATCCGGCCGTCGGGACGAGCCTGGACGGCGTGGCGATCCGCGGTCGGGCGGGCCTGGCGCGGGAACGCGCGGGGCGGCGGGTGATCCGCCATTGGTAGCGCGGCCGGCACGAGGCCGATGGGGACGTTTCGCACCATTTCGCTTTGCTCGTCGGCATTAATCCGGTACGGCGCGACCTCCCGCCTCCGTTGGAAACTTCGGCGGGGCAAGCCGGGCGCGCCGCACCCCGAAAATCCAGGACATCGGTTGGAATGTCGGCTTGACTCTTGGCCCGCTCCCCATTATGCGAGCACGTGAATTTGGACAGAGGACTCCGTTATATGGGAGAAGGAGCGCCGATGAGACGATGCCTGGCGATGCTGGTGTTGGGGCTTCCGTTGTTGGTGGACGCCGCCGAGGTGGACGGTGCGGCGAGTTTCGTCCAGAAGTGCGCGGCCTGCCACACGATTGGAAAGGGGCAGACGGTCGGCCCCGATCTGAAAGGCGTGACGGCGCGGCGCGAGCAGGACTGGCTGGTGCGCTGGATCATGCACCCCGACAAAATGCTCGCCGAGAAAGACCCCATCGCGACCGACCTGCTGAAGCAATTTAACGGCATCCCCATGCCGCCCCAGGGCATCGCGGAAGAAGAGGCGCGCGCGCTGTTGGCCTATATTGCGGCGCAGAGCGCCGGCGAGCAGACGGCGTCCGCGGACGCCGGATCGGGTCGCGCCGAAGTCGCCGGCCCGGCCCCCATCAAGATCACCGGGATTCCGCGCATCGCGCTGGTGACCTTCCTTGCGATCATGGTCTTCATCATGCTGGTCTTTCTCTCGATCGGCAGGAGCGCGCGAAGCGCGCAGCCGCTGGATATGAAGTCGGCCTACCGACTCCGGGCCAGACTCTTCGTGGGGGCGGTTCTGATCGTTGCGGCCGTGCTGGCCTTTACATTGCCCCAGACCCCGTACCCGGATTTCACCCAGACGCCGGAGCGGGTCATCCATATGGCGGGCAACCAGTATAGTTTCATGTTCTTCAACGAACCGGTGACACGCGCCGAAGATCTGGCGCAGATCCACCCCGTCGCGCTGGACGAATTGCCCGCCGACAAACTGCTGGAGTTCCGCGTCACCAGCCTCGATGTGAACCACGGCTTCGCGATTTACAGCCCGGACGGCCAGCTTTTCGCCCAGACGCAGGCCATGCCCGGCTACATCAACCGGCTGCGGGTCCGCTTCAAGGATCCGGGCCGCTACAACATCTTCTGTCTTGAATACTGCGGGGCGGGCCATCACCTGATGCGCTCCGAACTGGTCGTGCGCTAGGAGATATCCATGGAAACCGCCAACAAGAATACGCTCAACTGGATGCTTGTCACCGTATTGCTCTTCCCGGTCCTCGTCATCCTCGGTCTTTTCCTCCGGAGTGTGCAGGCCAACGCGCTGCCGTCCCAGCAGGTCTGGTTCTATCCGGCCATGACCCTGCACGGACTCGGCATGGTCGGGCTCTGGTTCACGGCCTCCATGGCGTGCGCGATCCAGGCCCTGTCCCCCCACATAAAGATCTCGCGGATCGTTTCCGGACTCGCGTTCTGGGGAACACTGGTCGGCGTGGTCATGCTGATCGCGACGACGTTGGTGGGGCGGTTCGCCGCCGGCTGGTACTTTCTCTATCCGCTTCCCCTGAAGGGCACATGGCCCGCGTGGTCCGCCGTCCTGTTCCTGGCCTCCCTCACGATTCTCGGCGCGACCTGGCTGGTCTGGGCCCTCGATGTCCTCCGCGCGATCGCGAAGCGCTACACGATCGGCCATGCGCTCGGCTGGCACTACATTCGCGGAAGCAGCGGTCCCGACGTGCCGCCCTCGGTGCTCATCGTCACCGTCAGCATGATCGCCACCGTGGCTTCACTTGTGGCCGGGGTCATCCTCCTGGTGCTGTATTATCTGGAGGTCTTCGCCGGCGTGAAGAACGATGCCCTGCTGATGAAGAACCTGACGTTCTTTTTTGGGCATGTCCTGGTCAACCTGACCCTCTATCTGGGCGTGGCGGTGGTTTATGAAGTGCTGCCCGTCTATGCCAACCGTCCCTGGAAGGCCAACAAGATCGTCGCGCTCTCGTGGAACGCCGTGCTGGCCATCGTCCTCCTGGCCTACTTCCACCATCTCTACATGGACTTCGTCCAGCCGGCGCTGTTCCAGGTGATCGGGCAGGTGTCCTCCTATTTGAGCTCCCTGCCGGCGGCGGTGGTCACCATGTTCGGCGCGTTGGCCCTGGTGTATCGCAGCGGCATGAAATGGAACATGGCTTCGCTGTTCATGTTCATAGGCCTGATGGGCTGGGCCATTGGGGGTGTGGGCGCGGTCATTGACGCGACCATCACGGTCAACGCGCGCCTGCACAACACGCTCTGGGTGCCGGCCCATTTCCACACCTATATGCTGATGGGTGTGGTGCTCTTTGTCCTGGGCTACTTCTACCACTATGTCCAGTCGGTGACCGGGCTGGCGGAACGCATGGGGCTCCAGAAGGCGACGGTGGCCCTGATGCTGGTCGGCGGCTATGGATTCCTGCTCATGTTCTATTTCTCGGGCGCGGCTTCCGTGCCGCGCCGCTTCGCGGCGTATCCCTCCGAATTGGGCCACGGCGCGACCTTGTCGGCGGCCGCCGTCGCCTTCGTCCTGCTCTACCTCGCCGGGCTGGTCCTGTACCTGGTCCAGGCCGGCGTCCGATGGCGAAAGGCCTGCGCGTGAGGCTTCGGGCAACCGCCCTCCTGCTTGCGATGATGGGCGCGACCGCCGGGGGCGCGCCCGATGGCGGGCCCGGTGAGAATCCCGACCGGGCCGAGGCGGCGGTTCTCTACGGCGCGGTGCCCGACATCCCCATCCGTACGGGAACCGGCGAGGGGCTCCGCCTCGCCGATCTTTGGCGCGACCGGCCCCTGCTGATCAGCCTGTTCTACCGCCGCTGCTCGGGGACCTGTTCACCCTTCCTGCATTCGCTGAAGGAGGCCGTGGATACGGCGGGCGGGCTCGGCAAACGGTACGGCCTCGTGAGCATCAGCTTCGATCCCCGGGATACGGCGGACGACGTGCGGAACATGGCGATGGGCCTCGGCGTGGCGGATCACCCGGATTGGACGTTCGCCGTCGCGCAGCCGGCGGACGTTGAAAATCTCAATCGGGCCATCGGCTTCTGGTACCGGTCCGCACAGAGCGCCGACCAGTTTGATCATCCGTCGTTGGTCGTGGCTGTCCGGGACGGTCGCATCGTTCGAGTCCTGCGCGAGAACATCGTGGACCATGCCCGGCTGAAGGAGGTCTTGTGGGAACTGCGGGGGAGCTTCGTCCCGTTCTACGCCAACCAGGACAATGTCATTTTCCGCTGCTTTGCCTTCGACCCCGAAACCAACACCCTGCGCCCGCAATGGGGGCTCCTGTTGCTCGTGGCGCCCGGCGGTCTCGCCCTGGCGGCTACGGGCATCCTCTTCCGCGGACGCCGGCGCGTCCACGCGGCCTGAAAACCGGGCGGCGAGACGAGGGCGTCTCGCACCACACGCGGGGGCGCGTGTGCTCCCCGGAGATCAGGACATAACCTATGAGAAATGCTCTGACCGGATAATCGCCCTGATCGTGGTCTCCAACGACCTCGCCATCCGCATGAATCCGAGGTCGTTGGGGTGAACGCCGTCAACCGTACACTCGTCGAAATCGCTCCCGAGAAGGACGGAGCCATCGAGAAAGTGAATATGGCTGTCTCCGCCGCGCTTCAAACCGCCGACCAGATTCGCCTGCAGTTCGCGGTTTGCTTCGCGCGCGCGCAGGCGCTCGCCGTGGGTGAGGTCGGTCGAAAAGGCGATCCGCGAAACCACCAGGATCGGAATATCCCGGTGTCTGTCGCGGAGGATGCGCAGCGCCTCGGGGAGCGTATCGGCCAGCCGATCCTCGCAGTTCGCCTCATAATCCAGCGCCAGGAGCCGGGGTGATGGAACATCGGCGACCAGTCGGATGACCTCCGGCTGGGCCTGGCCATTGCCCGAAAATCCGAGATTGATAACCTCCATGTTCAAAGCCCGGCTCAGGATATTTGTATAGGCCATGCCCGGACGCGAGGCGCAGCCGCCCTGCGTGACGGACGTGCCGTAAATGACGATCCTCCCGCCGTCCGCCCATGGGAAAGGCGGCGCGATGTGGGCCTCCGGCGCCAGGCCGATCTGCAGCTGCTTCACGCCCTGGTACAGAGGAAAGTTGAGCGTGAAGTTCCGCTCGACCGCATCCGGATGTTCGAACAGGAGCAGTTCGTAAGCGCTCTGCGCAATGTCGTACTTCGCAACGCGGTGGAATCGTTGGGCAAGCGGCGGCCCCACATACAGATCGAATCCGCACTGCCCGGTCGCCGGCATGTGGTTCATGTTCGCGCGCCCCGCGAGCTGCACGCGAATGGCGACCCGGCGCGAGTCTGACCGGAACGCGACTTGTCCGCCCGCCGTGCAGTTCGCGAGCTCGTTCACCGCAGCCGGCAGTTCCCCCGAAGGCCGGATCGGCAGGCGCCGATAGACGGCGTCCTGCTTGTGCCAGGGGAACCCCGTCAGCCTGAAGGGGCTGCCGGATGGTTCATGCCAGCGCATGGGATCCACGCACCCGGCAAGTGGCGCCATACGCTTGTCGAGTCCGGATACATTCATCGCGCGATGCCCGCATTCATCGGTTGCCGCCAGGGCCAAGGTGCGTGCCGGCCCACAACACGCTGTTGAACAGCACGGCGCCGATGATGTTGCCCAGGGTCACGGGGATCTGATTCCACAGCCACCACTCCGAAAGGCCGATATCCGCGCCCGCGAGTATGCCCAGCGGGAACACGAACAGGTTGACGATGGCGTGCTCAAAACCGATCGCATAGAAGGTGCTGATCGGCAGCCAGATCAACAACACCTTGCCCGCCACGCTCCTGCTGGCCTTGCCGATGATGGGGCCCAAACTGACCAGCCAGTTGCACAACACTCCCATTCCCACGGCGGCCAGCCACCCGCGGGCGCCGTAGTCCTGGTAGGCGATCTTTTTCCCGGCCTGCTCAAGAATGACGAGCAACAGGCCCTCCGGCGGCCGCGCGCCCCCGCGCGTCAGCGAAAACCAGAGCAGCCAGGCAAAAAAAGCGCCGCCCGCGACATTCCCGCCATAGGTCCAGAACCAGTTGCGAAGAACATCCCTCCAGGTCACCGGCCCGACCCGCAGGCCGATCGGCATCACGGAAAAACTGCCCGTTGCCATCTCCAGCCCGAGTATGGCCAGCATGACATAACCGACCGGAAATAGAAGTCCGGCCGCGCCGCTTGGAACGCCCTGGCTGATGAGCATGGCCACGAGCGCGACCGCGTAGGCCAGAAACGGGGTGCAGAGGAAACTGCGGACCAGGGTCTGGCGCCAGGTGAAACCGGCCTTGCCGGCCGCGTCCTCCGCCAGGGCGCGGACTATCGCGCGCGGCGCAACCAGGTCGGGTGGGAATTCGGGGGGCTGGGTCATATCTCGCTCCTTCTCGTGAGGCAAACAATTCTATAGAACAGCGCGGCCACTTTTATCCGCCGTGCCGCGTTTTGTCCCCTCAATTTTGCGTGTCCGCTCGAATCGGTTTTTCCGGCGAACCGCGGCCGAGGGCCACGGCCGCGGCACCTGTCGCGTCTGCTCCAGGGCATTTCTCAAAAGTTTTGTCCTGATCTCCGGGGAG
>CAYMCD010000007.1:0-19986 GCA_964388845.1 uncultured Verrucomicrobiota bacterium | reverse complement strand
GGGAGACAAAACCATTGAGACCCACGCTAATTGCTTCCGTATCCGGTTCGCCGATCCCGTCTCCGGGCCAGTTCGCTGGTGTAGTGGAGTCCGAGTGTCCCGGCCCTGGCAGTTGCCCATTCGGTCAACTTGGTCGTTCCGGCGGGCGGCGCGTCCACGCACAGGAGATTGTCCATCAATCCCCTGATTTCCTCCCGGGTGATCATTACGTCGCCGACCCATTTGCCGACGATCCATCCGACGGCATATCCCATGCCCGGCGGAACGGATACGATGGGACGCCTCCTCCCGATAATCTGGCCGACGGTCTCCGCGAGGCCTCGATAGGTGAAGGTCTCCGGTCCGATGGCGTTGATGATGTCGTTCCCCGTCCGCCCGCCCTGCTCGACGGCAAGCTGCGCGAGGTCATCAACGTGGATGGGCTGCAGCTTGTAGCGGCCGTCGCCGAAAACGCCAAACACGGGCAGTCGGCGCAAGGCCCACGCCAGGTTGTTGACCAGGATATCCTCTTGGCCGAAGAGGACGGTCGGCCTGAATGGGCGTGCGAAAGGCCGCTCTCCACCAGGGTGCGCTCCATGCGCGCCTTGCACCGAAAGTATTCGAGCGGGGAGTCTTCCGATGGATTGGTGATGCTGACATGCACCACGCGGGCGACGCCCGCCAGCTTCGCGGCTCGGAAGAGCGTCTCCGTGTTTCGCACGGCATCCGCGTGGCTAAACGACCGGTGATTGAAGCGAACCCAATAGGTATTGTAGAGGACGGATACGCCGCGCAGCGAGTCCGCCAGCGCCTCCGGCTCGTTGAAGTGAAATGGCTGGACGCGGATGCGGTCGCCGAAGGGGTTCGCGCGGAGGGGGGAGTTGGTGAGCGTCACCACCGCCCGGCCCTCGGCGAGCAGCCGCTCCGCGATGTACTTCCCGGAGTATCCGAATGCCCCGGTCACCGCATGCGTTTCTGTGTTCGCCCCGCTCAGGTCCGCACCCATGGCGCCTCGGGGCGTGGGGCGCCGCTCCCCGGTTTCAGAAGGCCGGATTTCCGCGTCCGGGAAATCACTCCGGATCTCCGAGGATGCGGTCGTGAACGAGGAGGCGGCCCGGGCCCGGGTGCCGCAGGGTGACCCGGCCCCGCACGCGGACGGCTTCGCCGAATGCGACATCGCCCTCCACCGTGAGCGCTTCGCACTCGAGCAGCGCGGGCGCGCCGGCGGGAAACCGTCCGGCGAAGTCGGGCCAGAGCTTGAAACGAGCCGGATCCAATTTGATCGCGGGGGGCACGCCCTTGCGCCGGGGATCGAGGGTCAGGCGGGCGTCATCGCCCATCGCATACGCGTCGGACCACAGGGCGAGCAGGTCGTCGGTCGTCTTGACCGGCGCGAAGCGCGAGCGCGGAACATTGAGGGCCCGTGCGCCGGGCAGGACGGCGAGCGCCGCGCCCATCGCGGTTTCGAGCTGAAGCACCGGCGTAGAGGACGCGTCGCGCGGGTCAACCGTCTTCCGGTTCACGATCACCGGCAGGTCGGGCGGTCCGCCCGTTTCATCCATGTGGCGCGCGAGCGCATCGAGATCCATCCAGAGGTTGTTTGTGTTGAAATAGCGGTGCCGTGCGATGTCCTGGAACTGTGCGGCTTCTCCCGGCGGGCACTGCGCCGATTCGCGCAGCAGCAGCCCGCCCTCCCGCCGCTGCGCGAGGTGCCCGCCCTTGCGATCGGCTTCGGCGCGCGCGGTGACCTCCATCAGGAACGGCGCGCCGGTGGACGCGAGGAAGCCGAGGATGTCGGCGTCGAGGCCCGCGCCGAGGTTGTCCGCGTTGGACACGAAGGCGTACCGGATGCCCGACGCGCGCAACCGGTCGAGCATACCGGATCCCGCCATTGCGGCGTACACGTCGCCATGCCCCGGCGGGCACCACACCTTGTCGGGATCCGGCGGCCACTCGACCGGCGCGAGGTCGTCCGCGCGCAGTTTCGGGATCCGATTTTGCAGGAAGGACAGCGGGACGCGCTGCCGGGCGAGGTCCGGATAGGCGGCGAGAGCGGCCAGGCTGTCGGAGTCGGTGCTGAAGCTGTTCATCAAAACCAGCGGGAGCGGAATGCCCAACTCGGCCCGCAGGTGGAGAACCTGCCGCGCAATGAGGTCGAGGAAGCTCAGGCCGTTTTTCACCGGGAGCAGGGATTTGGCTTTTTCAAGGCCCATGCCCGTTCCCAGCCCGCCGTTGAGCTTGAGGATGACCGTTTGGGCCAGGGCCTTGCGGCCCGCCGCCCGGTACGCCGCCGCTTCCGCCATGGTGGGCAGGGGGGATACGGGGACAAGCGCGGATTCCGGAATGAGCCCCGTCTCGCCGCCCGCGACGCGGGCAAACGCGCGGCTGAACGCGCGGATCAGGGCGGGCGATGCGCCGTCCTTCCGGAGCTTTGCCAGTGCGGGTTCAACGGACGCGGTCATGCGGGCCTCATCATAAACCGCGTCCAGCCCCGTCGCCAGCGGGATATGGCGCTCGTGCGGCGCCGGGGGCTGCGTCGCGCGCGGGCTTCCCCCGGCGCCGCATTCCGTGTACATAGAGAGCGTGGATCCGGATGAAAATCAACGCGCCGCGACGTCAACCGGGCGCGAGCGCCGCCGGCCATGGACCGAACTGATCGCGGTCTGGCTCGCCTTCGCGCTCATTTTTTCCTTTCTTTATCTCGTCGGCCGGCGCGCCATCATCAACGAAGTGCGCCTCCACGCGAAGGGCGTGGCCATCGCGGCCGCGGCGTGTCTGGATGCCGCCTCGCTCGAAACGATCCGCGGGCCCGCGGATGTGTCGTCCGCGAGCTATCGAGTCCTGCAGACGCAGCTCGATCGCATGGTCCGGCTGAACGCCGATATCCGCTACATCTACGTCATGCGGCGCTCGACCGAATCCTTCGCGCCGCCGCACGCATTCGTTTTCGTGGTGGACCAGCCGGCGCGCGATCGGAATGGCGACGGCTCCATCGGCCCGGATGAGCGGAGCGAACCGCCCGGAAAACCCTACGACGCCGCGCAATTGCCCGCGCTGGTCGAGGGATGGGAGCGGCCTTCCGCCGACGATCGCATCATGCCCGACCCGCCGTATCCCGACCTTCTTTCGGGCTACGCGCCCATCCGGGCCGCGGACGGGCGAACGGTGGCGCTGGTGGGCGTGGATGTGACCGCGCGCACGGTGCGGGGGAAGTTGAGCATCCTCAAACTGGTCACGCTGCTGGTCTGGTTGCTGGTCGGCATGCTCATCACGCTTGTCGTCCGCCTCTACAGCCAGCAGCGCGACGCGTATGAGGAAATCAAGCGGCTCAACGGCGAACTGGCCGCCCGCCACGAATTGCTGCGCCGCGCGGCCGCCCAGCGGCAGGAGGGCGCCGCCGACGCGCCTCCGCCCGCAACGGCGCCCCGTATGTTGCTCGACCACCTCGACCTGCGGATCGTGCAGATGGGGTTGGCCCCGGCCGGGTGCTACATCCTCGGCCACGACCACGCCGCCTTTTTCCTCGCCGTCATCCCCGGCGACCCCGCGGGGACAACCCTGGCGGCCAGCTATGTGCGGATGGCCATGCTCATGTTGCTGCACGTTCCCGGCGCGGAGTCCGACGGCGCCGTCTATGTGGATGCCCTCGATCCGGTGCGCGTACTGGAGAAGACGGCCTCCCTGCTGGCGTCCGAACTGCCGCCGGGCCGATCCATCAGCATGGCCTACGGCGTGCTGGATTTCGGCCGGGATGAATGCGCCCTGGCCGTCGCGGGCAGCGCCTTTGCGATGCTGCGCTGGAAAAGGAGCGGGGAGGTCGAGTGCCTCGACGCGCCCGTCGGCCCCGCGCTGGCCGCCGTGCCCTCCGGCGGATACCGCGCGTACACATTCCTGCTGGCGCCCGGCGACCGTCTGCTGCTGGCCGAAGCCGGCGCAAGTCCGCCGGCGGAGACCGCAAATACCCTCGCGGCCGCGGTTGCGCAGTTTCGGGATCTGCCCGTTCCCGACCAGGCGTTCCGTCTTTCGCGCTTCATCCCGGGACGCAGCGCCAATCTGCTCCTCGCGGAATTCGGCCCATGAACCCGGATGAACTCATGCCAAACGCTGATGACACATTTTTTTCTGGGCCTGCAGACGAATAGATCGAGCTCAGCCACCCTTGCCGGACAACCCCGACCCGATTAAACGGCTTTCAGAGCCGTGTACGTGCGCAGCAGCGAGGGGTCCAGCGAGTCCAGCGAGGGGTCAGTCCAGCGAGGGGTCAGTCCGTGCATATGTGCAGAATGGGCTTGCGAGGCGAGTTTTCTGGAATAGACAGACTGAAGCGGCAGCTTGAGTGGCCGTTCAAGAGACCGCCGGTAGTGAGTGATGAGTGAATACGTCGCGATCTGTAGATGAGTCGCTGTAGCAAAGCGGTGAGCGCCTCTCGATCAGCAACAAACGCGACGCGACGGCGAATCAAGCGGGCGCTGCAAGTATGCAAGGACTGACCCCTCCGCTCTCTGACTGACCCCTCCGCTCTCTGACCCCTCCGCTCTCGCGACGGCGAATCAAGCGGGCGCTGCAAGTATGCAAGGACTGACCCCTTCGCTCTGACTGATAGACAGACTGAAGCGGCAGCTTGAGTGGCCGTTCAAGAGACCGCCGGTAGTGAGTGATGAGTGAATACGTCGCGATCTGTAGATGAGTCGCTGTAGCAAAGCGGTGAGCGCCTCTCGATCAGCAACAAACGCGACGCGACGGCGAATCAAGCGGGCGCTGCAAGTTTGCAAGGACTGACCCCTCCGCTGTGACCCCTCCGCTGTGCTCGCCGCTGTGGCGCCGGTTGTAAGCGCGAGGTCTCTCGTGCGAATGTTAAGGTTGGTGTAATATTCGTGTCTCAGCAAAAAAAAGGGGGGAGAGCCCGTATGAACAAGTGGATCATTGCCGCATGCATAGCCGCCGCCGTCGTCGTCGAGGCCCGCGCAGCAACCTATGAAGTGGACGCCTCCCATTCCGATATCGGATTTGGCGTGCGCCACATGGTCGTTTCGACCGTGCGGGGTTCGTTCGGCGACTACTCGGGTTCGTTTGAATACAATCCCGACGATCTCGGTTCGTTCCGCGCCTCCGCGGTGATCAAGACGGCCGGCATTGATACGCGGAACACGCGGCGTGACGATCACCTGCGCAACGAAGACTTTTTCGACGCGGCGAAATTCCCGGAAATCACCTTCAACTCGACCCGCGTAGAACCGTCCGGCGAGGGGCTCGTGCTTTACGGAGACCTCACTATGAAAGGAGTCAGCCGCGAAATTGCGCTGCCGATCACGCTGCACGGGCCCGTCACCGATCCGTGGGGCAAGGTGCGCGCCGGGTTTGAGGGCTCCGTGGTGGTCAATCGCCAGGATTGGGGAATTTCGTGGAGCAAGACGATGGACCAGGGCGGCCTCGTGGTGGATGACAAGGTCACCATTTCCGTCAGCATCGAGGGCGTAGAAAAGAAAGACGAGGCCGCGGAGTAGCGCCCGTTCAGCCGGCGGCACGCGCGCTGCACTCCCGAGCGCGTTCGGCAATGGTGTCAAACCGCCCCGAGCGGATCAGGTCCGGCGTGGCGATCCACGAGCCGCCGATCGCCGCAGTGATGGGCAGGTCGAGATAAGCCCGCATGGTGTCGGCGGTGATGCCGCCGAGCGGGATGAACGACACGCCGGTGTGGGCATAGGGGGCCGCCAGCGCCTTCAGCATGGACACCCCGCCGCAAGGTTCGGCGGGAAAGAATTTCAAAAGCCGGCACCCGAGGGCGAGAGCCGATTCAATATCCGACGGGGTCATCACCCCGGGAAAAAAAGGGAGGTTGATTTCGCCCGCGGCGCGGACGACATCCGGATTGAGTCCGGGGCTGACCGCGAAAGCGGCTCCGGCCTCCCGGGCGTCCCGCGCCTGGTCGGGGGATAGCACGGTGCCCGCCCCGGCCAGAAGGTCGGGCCGTTCCGCGCAGATGAGACGGAGGGCAGCCGGGGCGGCCTGGGTCCGATAGGTCAACTCGATCACGCGAATGCCGCCGGCGAGCAGGGCGTCGGCCAGGGGCAGGGCGTGATCGGCGTTGTCGAGGGTAACCACCGCCACTACCCGGTGCCCTCGAATGCGCTCTGTGACGGATTTCACCGCTGCACCCGGCCCGAGGCGGACCCGTTCATCAGCGCCTCCACTTCTGATTCGGTGACGAGATTGAAATCCCCGTGGATGGTGTGCTTTAACGCGCTGGCGGCCACCGCGAAACGGAGGGCTCGTTCGGGCGTTTGGTAGCGGGGCGAACAAAGTCCATGCAGCAATCCGGCGCCGAAGGAGTCTCCGCCGCCGACCCGGTCCACGATGTTCCGGATGTCATAGGGGGCGTAGACGCCCCGCGGGTCCAGCGGGGCGAGATACCCCTTCCCGGAATTCCTGTCGAAGAGCAGGGCACCCCACCGGTTGTGGTCGGCCGAAAGGCTTTCGCGCAGGGTGATCGCGACCTGCTTCACGCGCGGAAACCGCTCGGTGACCTGGCGGGCCACCGCGAGGTAGGCCTCGGAGTTGAGCCGGCCCTGTTCGATTTCGGCGTGGTCGGCGTGCAGGTCGAGCACGTCGGCGCAGTCCTCCTCGTTGGCGATCACGAGGGTGACATGATTGAGGATTTCGGCCATGCATGCCCGGGCCAGGTCCCGTGGCGGGCGGGAGGCGTCCCAGCGCCAGAGTTTCTTTCGGAAATTGAGATCCATTGAAACCGGGATGCCGCGGCGGCCGGCCTCGGCGGCGAGGGCCCGGGTGGCCTCACAGGCGGATCGGCTGAGGGCGGGTGTGATCCCCGTCGTATGGACCCACGTCACGCCATCCAGCGCCCGGTCGAGGTCGTACGCCTCCGGTCCGCAGCGCGCGATGCTGGACTCATCTCGGTCATAGACCACCACGGACGGGCGTTGGTTGGATCCGGTTTCGAGGAAGTAGATGCCCAGTCTTCCGTGATCGGTGCGGAGCAGCCGGGACGTATCCACGCCATGGCCGCGCAATTGCTGCACCGCCGCGTCCGCGAGCGGGTTTCGGGGAAGGGCGCTCAGGAACGCGACCGGATTTCCCATGCGGGCGAGGGCGACGGCCACATTCGACTCCCCTCCGCCGAAGCTCGCGTCGAACGCCCCGGGCAGGCACTGGCCAAAACGGTGCCGCTGCGGAGTCGCCAGCCGCAACATGATTTCACCAAACGTCAGAAACATATCGGTTCTTCTAGTTGTGGAGCCAGCGGTCGGATTCGAACCGACGACCTGCTGATTACAAATCAGCTGCTCTACCAACTGAGCTACGCTGGCGCGCGCGGGGAAATGTCTAGAAATCCCGCTCCTTACTGCGTTTCCCAAGGGGGCGAATCGTACCAAATAGCGCCGGCGGGTCAACTGAGGTCGCGAGCTGAGGTCGCGAGCGGGATGTTGTGCGAATGACGCGCACTTTTTCCCGCCCGAAAACCGGGGATCGTCCCTCGGGTCGGGCGGGCGACAGGGGATCGCGTAAAGCGCGCGATTGATGCTTCATGATTGTCGCGCGCGCGGTACGATGCGTGACCGTCAGTCTGAAAGGGGTTATCCATACATGCCGCGTGCCGGCAATCACGAGGAGACGCTGATGGCGGAGGCCGGGTCCATTCCTGATGGAACAAAGACGTTTGTCATCGTTCTGACGATTTTGCTCGGATGTTTGTTGAGCCGCGCCGGGGCGTTTGAGTTGTCCGTTTCCAACGGGCTGTATTCGCTGGACGCCACCAATGCGAACCTGGCCGAGATCCTGGCGGAAATTGACAGG
Source organism: uncultured Verrucomicrobiota bacterium (assembly GCA_964388845.1). GTDB lineage: Bacteria > Verrucomicrobiota > Kiritimatiellia > CAIVKH01 > CAIVKH01 > JAMLJG01. Next base: position 12,195 of record CAYMCD010000007.1, on the reverse strand, counting down.
CGGGAGCCGGCGTCGCTGCGCTTTTCCGGCGACCAGGATCGGCCGGTCTCCCTCAAGCTGAGACGCGTCAGCCTGAACCGTCTGCTCGACGGGTTGGGCGTCAGTTATGTCCTGACCTATGAGTCGGATGCGGGCGGGGCTTACGAACTGAGCGAGGCCCGGACGCTCGGCTCGGGGGAAAAGGGGGTGGATTCGTCCGCCGCGTCCCGGATCCGGAGGCTGATCGGTAATCTGCGCGATGACCACATTCGCGGCAATGCGATGCATGCCCAGAACGATTTAATGGAACTTGGTTGCGCGACCGTTCCCTTTCTCGATGAGGCCCTGCATGACGACGATTTCCAAACCCGCCAGTCCGCCGCGAGCGTGCTCCACATGCTGTGCCCGGAGCATCGCGCAAGCGACCGGATGATCGAGGTGTGCTTTGAACTGCTGAACGTCGAGGCGCTCGATTACGACGAAGCCTATCTGATGAACGCCGCGAGCGCCTTCCATCTATTGGAAAGCAGCAACGTCTATCCCCGGGTGCGAAGCCGGATCCTGAACAACCTGCAAAGCGCGGACCCGCGCGAACGCTTCTACTCGGCGCTCATGGCCGCGCAACACCGGGAGACAGCGCATGCATCCGCGCTGGCCCGCATTCTGATCCCGCACCTGGCCGACAACGATCTGCCGAATGATGCGGGCGCCGCCGCCCACGCCTTGTACAACCTTGGCCCGGCGGCGAGGCCTCATCTGCTGCCGTATCTGGATTCACCCGACATCCAGCAGGCCGAACTGGTCACCCACGTAGTGGATGCGCTGGATCTCGGTCCGCCCGATACGTTCAACGGGTTCATGTATGCGAGCTATGCCAAGGTCCCCGCGGTGTCCCGGCCCATGATCTATGTTCTCGAATGGCCCCGCGACGGCTTTCCCGATGAAGGCGGCCGCTACCGCGATCTTCAGGAACCGCGGCAGACCAGCGCCGAGCTCTACGGCACGGCGCCGCGGGGCGAATAGGGCAAATACCGAGCTCAAATCTCCGGGCAGGGCGCGGCCTCGCGGACTGAATTCCGACCGGCGAGGCGTGGGCGCCTCGCCTCGCACGCGGGGGCGCGTGCGCTCCCCGACCAAGAAAACAAAAGTTGAGAAATTGGTCATTGATCATTCCAACTGACACCGCGAATTGACGCGAATTTGGAACCTCATCTTCGAAATCGGGATCGAAATCGGCCTTGGCCTCGATTTGGCCGCCCCCCGCGACCTCGCGTCGCGGGAGCGAAAGTTTCGTCGCTACGCGGTAGCGAGGTAAACTTGGGCTCCGGCGGGGCAAGCCCGCCGGGGGCCAAACGGGTTTTGGGATAGCCCCTAATTATGAAGCCAGGTCGAGACCAATCGGCGACACGGGAAGCCTTTTACAAGGCAAGAGCCGCTCTATTCGGCCGCGGGCTCTACCGGGGCGTCCGTTTGCGCGGGCGATTCATTCGCGCGTGCCGCGTCCGGCGCATCGCCTTGCGCGGCTTCCTGTTCAACGGGGAGCGTGTCGGCGCCGGGCTGCGCGCCGGCGATCTCCGGCTCGGCGGGCGCCGGCTCGGCCGGCGGTTCCACCTGCCGCCCCGGACGAACGGTCAACCGCAGCGAGGGGGCCGGATCCGGCTCGCGCGCTTCGGATTCCGTCGGCGCGGCCTCGGCCGCGTCGCCGCCCCCGGCGTCCGTTTCCGGTTCCAGCGCGGGCCTTGAATCCACGGGTTCATCCGGGGTAGCGAACACGCCTTCTTTCATGGCGAGCAGGGCCCGGATGGTTTCGATGAATTGTTCGCGCGCCGGCACCTTGGTTTCGGTTTCCAGTTCGCCGACCGCGCGGCGGATAATCTGCTCGAGCTTCTCGAAATGCTCTGATTCGGGGTCGAAAAGTTCCGACCGCGGATAGCCCGCCGTTTCCGCCTCGGCGGTCAGGGCGGCCTGGATCCGCACCATCAATTCGCGGAGGACGAGCATCGGCGGGGTGAAAACGTTGGTCGTGCCCGCGTTCGCCAGCGCGGCCTCCACGTCATCCGCCAATTCCCCGAGCTTGCCGACCGGCGCCATGACGCCCGTCACGAGGATGAAATATTTCGTCTGCCGGCGGATGAACCCAATCCTGTCGGAATAAACCGTGGCGGTAAAAATATACTCCTGGCCGGGCGGCAACTCGCGCAGGGCGGGCAGGATGGATTCGTCGGCGTGGCAGACACCCACGACCTTTGTTGTGAAAGGGTACGCCTTCCGTCCCGCAATCCGCCGGGCGCCCTTTTCGCCGATGGGCTCCGCCAGGACATCGCGGAACACGACGCCCCGCGCCCAGAAACGCTGGGGATTCGCGCGGACTTCCTTGGCCGGGGTGGTCCTGAATTCCTGCGTCTGGGCCGTGGCGGGGCCGACTGCGTTGGTACCCGCCGTCAACAGGGCGGCCAGGAGCAAGGCGCGGGTGCGTGTCATGAGGACTAGGCTAGGCGATTGGGGCGAGGTGTCAACTTCCGACACGCCGGCGGCGCGGGCGTTCACCCCGCCTGTTCGTCGGCGTCGGCCGGCTCTTCCTCTTCGAATTCCTCGTCGTCCCCGGCGGGGATGGCGGGGCGGGTGTCCGTGAAGCCGGCGGCGCGGAGCAGGTGATTCTGCCACGCATCGAAGGTGGTGCGGCCGGTCTGGCGCCGGATCATCTCGATGAGTTGGGGGCGGATGGCCTCCATGCTGACGGCCTCGCCGGGCTTGCGCGCCTTGACGTGGAGGAGCAGCAGTCCGTTTTCGGTGGCGATCGGTTTGGAAATTTCACCCTCGTTGAGAATCATGACGGCGTTGAGGATATCCCGGCCGAGGGTTTCGTCCTCGAGCCCCGTGGCCGCGCTGAACATTTCCGTTGTGACGACATTGAGTTTCTGGAAGGCCATTGCATCGGCGAACGGAATCTTCCCGCCCAGCGCCTTCTCCACGTCCGCCCGGATCCCGTCCGCTTTGCGCTCCAGCGCGTCCGCGATGGCGCGCTCGCGCGCGAGCAGGAGCGCGTTGGTTTTGACCTCGTCGAACGCGGGCACGCGCGGGGCGGCGCGCTCGCGCAGCGCGAGGACATACACCTCGTTGCTGCCGCGGACCGGATTGCTGAAATAGGTTTCGGGCCCGTCGGTCAGGTCGAAGGCGGCGCGTTTGAAGGCGGGTTCGTTCTCGACCCCGGGCACGTCGTCGCGCAGCGCGAACAGCGGCGTTGATTCGATCGCGCATCCGAACTGTTCGGCGACGGCCTCGAACGTCGGCGCCTGCCCCTCGCGATCGGGGGCGAGGGCCACCGCGATGTTCATCGCGGTGTCCTGCGCCTCCTCGAGGGCCTTCTGGAGGATCAGGCGGTTGGAAATATCCTGCTTCACGTCTTCGAGCGGCCGGTACTTCGTCATGCCGGCGAAGAGGTTTGTCGCCGCCTCGGCGGCGTTGGTGTCGGCCGCTTCGTCGATGAACTCGCTCAAGTTCTCATCGTAGTAGGCCTGTACATCGTCTTCGGTCACGGCCGCGCGGGGGATGAACGGTGCCGCGGCGATCCGCAGGAAATCCACGCGGACCTGTTCGGGCAGGGTGAAGGCCTTGGGATCCTCGTCGTAGAGGGCCTGCGCGGCGTCGGTCGAATCGCGGACCTCCGCCTCGACCAACGCGCGGTCGAGCAGGGTGTATTCGACCTGGAAGCGGTCGGTGACGGTCCGGAAGGCCCGCTGCAATTCGTGCGGGGTGATGAGGGCGCTGCGGTCAATGACGGAGCGGATTTTTTGGAGGACGATTTCCTCCCGCACGTGTTCCTCGAACTGGCGTTCGGCGAAGCCGAACCGGGCGAGGAAGTTCTGGACGAAGGCCTTGTAGGCCGCCTTGTTGAACTGGCCCTCGTAGCTGAAGCCCTCGTGTTGCTGGATGGCGGCGGCGACCTCGTCGTCGGACGCGGCGATGCCCAGTTGCGCGGCGGCGCGCAGCGCGGCGAGCCGCTGCCAGGCGGCCCGGCGCAATTGCTCGTCAATTTGAGGCGTGATGTTGATCTGCTGGCCGACGGCCATGACGACGGTGAGATAGGTGCCGAAATACGCGTTGCGGAACTGGGCGGCGGGCACCTTCTCGCCATCGAGCATGCCCGGCGAGGCGTCCCGCGGCTGGGCCGTGTCGTTCGGAATCGAGGTGCCCCAGATGACAAACGTGAAGACGACGATGACCAGGAATGTGGCCCACAGGAGCTTGGATTGGATGAGCCGGTGAAATTTGGAAATCAACATCGCCATGAAGCGGCCCCTTTCTAAACAGGAATGCGCAGAGTAGCGGGGCCGCGCGGGGGGGTCAACCGGTTAGAAGTCGGGACGGTTCCCGGTCCTTTTCCGCCCTCACCGGCGCAAGGCCGGTGGCGTTCAGAACGATTCCGTCTCATAGCGGTCAAAGCGGAGGCTGGCGTCCCAGAAGTCCGGCGCAAGGCCGGCCTTTGCCTTGAGGTGGCGGAGGAACTCGCGCGGCGCCGGGAGGTCCTCCCATACCGCGGGCAGGAAGGTCGCGCGCCGGTTTCCGCACTGGAGAATCAGGCCGTCCGTTCCGGGTCGCAACCGGTTGAGCAGGTCGGCCTCGTCCCGGCAGGGCAGCGGCGTGGCGGGCAGGATACGCGAAATGTGCAGGCTGAGCCCGGGCTCCTCATCGGCGCCGACCGGCGGAAAGCGCGTATCCTCGAAAGCCGCGGCGAAGGCGTTTTGGTTGACGTCTTCCGCGAGGGCGCGCTGCGGTTCGAGCGAGCCGATGCAGCCGCGCAGCCGGCCGTGCAGGTGCAGCGTCACAAAGGCCGCGCCGGGCGCGCCGAGCTCGCCCTGCAGGTCCCCGCCGGGCAACGCGGGGGGGCGCGCGCGGACCAGTCCGAAGCGGATGGACTCCCGCGCGATTTCGCGAAGTCGCGCGCGGATGAGTTCAGGCAAAGGCATAGGCGCCGTAGCCGACGACGCTTTCGCGGTCGCCGGCGGTGTCCCCCGAGTTCCGCAGGTCGAGCGTGGTCGCGTGCAGGCCGTGCCGTTCGGCCACGTGCAGCAAGGCGAGGATGCCCAGCCGTCCGCACGCCCGGTCCGGGCCGATGTCATGCGGGTGGTTCTGCTCGATGGCCTTTGTGGTGAGGGCGTCCACCCGCCGCGCGTCGGCGTAGGGGAGCTCGTGGCTCAAATCGGAGCTGATGGAGAAAAAGGTGTCCGGCTCATCCCAGAAGACCTGCAGGACCTGCGAGATTTCGCGCGGGGACGCGTCGCCGAACACGAGCGGCACGATGCTGAACTCGCCGATCGTTTCCTGGAGGAAGGGCAGGTGGGTTTCGATGCTGTGCTCGTATCGGTGGGCGCTCTCCACGTCCACCACCTGCGGGAATTCCTTCAGGCGCACGCGCGCCTCCCGGTCCACGGGCACGAGGCCCAGCGGCGTGGCGAAATAATCCGCGGGGCTGTAGGAAATGCCGCTGAAGGCCACCTTGTGCGAAGGTCCGACCAGGACGATCCGTTTCGTCTCGGCGCGGAGGGCGGACCACGCCGCGAACGCCGAGCCGGCGACGGCCCCGGAATAGATGTATCCCGCGTGCGGCGCGATCACGGCCTTCGGCGGCCCGGCCGCCACGCGGCCTTCGCGCAGGAAGCGCTGCACCATCTCGTGCAGTTCCCCCCCGTCCTCGGGATAGAAGGCGCCCGCCACCGCCGGCTTGCGTATGGAAGTGGTTTTCATCGGGCCCACGGGGAAATGATGCGCCCGCCGCGCGCCCGCTGTCAACCCCGTCCGGACGGAACGGCGGCGCCCGGCCGCCGGCCGGGCCGCCATCGCCAACCGCGCCGTCCGGCGCTATAGTACAGGGGAACGCGGCGATGAAACCCGAGCTCGAACCGACCTGTGCGCCCACCCGGTACTGGGACCCGCTGCCTGGCGGCCGGGTGGCCTGCACCGTGTGTCCGAACCAATGCCGGCTGGCCGAGGGGCAGCGCGGGGCCTGCTTCGTGCGCATGAACCGGGGCGGGCGGGTCGTCCTGACCACCTACGGGCGGTCGAGCGGATTCTGCGTGGACCCGATCGAAAAGAAGCCGCTCAATCATTTCCTGCCCGGCACGCCGGTCCTGTCTTTCGGCACGGCGGGTTGCAACCTGGCCTGCCGGTTCTGCCAGAACTGGGATATCAGCAAGTCGCGCGAGTGGGACACGCTCGCCGACGCCGCAACGCCGGAGGCCATCGCGCAGGCCGCGGTGCGGCTCGGCTGCCCCAGCGTGGCCTACACCTACAACGACCCCATCATCTTCATGGAGTACGCGATGGATATCGCGCGGGCCTGCCGCGCGCGCGGCGTGAAATCGGTCGCGGTGACGGCGGGGTATGTCCGCGACGAGCCGCGCCGCGAGTTCTTCGCGGAAATGGACGCGGCGAACGTGGACCTCAAGGCCTTCAACGGGGATTTCTACCGCAAGGTGTGCGGCGCGCGGCTGGACAACATCCTTGAAACGCTGGTTTATCTGCGCCGGGAAACGGACGTCTGGCTCGAACTCACGACGCTGTTGATTCCGGGCCACAACGACAGCGACGAGGAGATGGACGCGATGACGAAGTGGGTCCGGCGCGAGCTGGGACCGGACGTCCCGCACCATTTCACAGCCTTTCATCCGGACTTCAAGATGCTAGACACGCCCGCGACGCCGCCCGGAACCCTGACCCGCGCGCGCGCGATCGCCCTGCGCAACGGGCTCCGGTTCGTCTACACCGGCAACGTCCGCGACGAGGCGGGCGGCAGCACCCTGTGTCCCGGCTGCGGCGCGCGCGTGATCGGGCGTGACGGGTATGAAATCACGGATTGGAAACTCGGCCCCACCGGCGCGTGCGCGAACTGCGGTTGCCGGATTCCGGGCCGTTTCGACGGCCCGCCCGGCACGTGGGGGGCGCGGCGCAAGCCGGTCCGGTTGGGCGACTGATCGCGGACGGGCGGGGCAAGGCCTCAGAAATTCTCGCAGTACGAGCAGAGCAGCTGGCCTTCCTTGGCCGTGCAGCGCAGGCGTTCGCGCGCGGCGGCGGGGACCTCCGCGAATTGGAGCCAGACCCGGTAGGCGCCCAGCTTGTCGCCCGGCTGGCACCGGACCACGGTGCCGGTGCAGCTCACCTTGCGTTTGCGGCCCGACGGCGGCGGCGCGTCAATGTCCACCGAGAGCATGGTGAACGGTTCGATCGGTTTGGACGAGTAAAACTGAAGGCCGAGCGGGCACAGGTGGAAATCGTCCGGCTGTTCGACCGGCTTGCCGGGCTCCTTCAGCACGCTCACGGGGCGTTTCTTCGGATTTTTTTTCTTCGTCATGGTCGCGTGCGCTGGAACAGACCTACGGGCAAGATACAGCCTCGCCTCGCGGTGTCAAATGGCGCGGCGCTCAGCGCATCCGCCGGATCATGTAGAGCCCGATGGACAGGAACAGCATGTTCGGGATCCACGGGCCGACCCAGGGCGGGATGAGCATGTTTTTCGCCATGGACAGGCCGATGTTGACCAGCACGTAGTACGCGAATAGCAGACCGATGGAAAGGGACACGCCCAGCATCGCCCCCTTGCGGCCGGTCTGCGCGCCGAACGGGATTCCGAGCAGGGTCACGATCAGGCAGGTCCAGGGCTCCGCGATTTTGAAGTGGAGGTCCGCCCGGATCCGGGCGAGCGCGGCCGGGTCGCGGCGGCTGTTCATCTTCAGGTAGGTGACGAGCTCGCCGGACGTGAGGAACTCGGGATCCTTCGTTTCGTTCAGGAAGAAATCCGGCGTCTCGTTCAACTGCGCCATCTCGCGCGTCATGTGGAACCGGGGCGCGCCGCGCGGATTGCTTTCCCCGTCGTAAGGTTGTTCGGCGACCTCGCTCATCCACCAGTGACCGTCGAGCCAGCGCGCCTCCTTCGCCCGGATCTTCCACTCGTCCGAAAAGTCCTCGCGCTGCTGGGTGATCTCGATGCCGCGCATCCGGTGGGTCCGCGTGTCGAATTCGCCGATCAACCAGGCGCGGCGCGCCTTCTGGTTTTTCACGGCCAGCTGCCGTTTCACATAGACCAGGTCCGGGTCGGCCTTCTTCTGCTCGCGCACGAAATTCTGGCACCAGTAGGCGGCCCCGGGCCCGATGGTCTCGTGGATGGCCATCACGAACAGGCTGGCGACGAACCCGGCGGCGAGGAACGGCGCCATCAGACGGAAAATGCTGATGCCGCAGGCCCGCATGGCCGTCAGCTCGTGGTTCTTCGTCAGGGTGGACAGCGCGTAGAGGACCGCGAGGAAGAGGGAGATGGGCACGATCCGGATGAAGACCGACGGGAGCAGGACGAAGTAGTAGCGCGCGACCAGCGGCATCGGCGTGTCGCCCTCGATGAAGTCCGCGAGGTTGTCGAAGAGGTCGAAAACCACGTAGAGCATGCAGAACGCGAGCAACACATACCCGAAAGGCACGAGGAACGTCCGCAGCAGATAGCGATCAATCAGCTTCATGGGCAGGACGGACGCTACCCGCGAAGCCGGGCCGATACAAGCCCCGCCGGGTCCGCTCGGGGAAACCCCGATTTTCGCCGGTTGCGGGCGTTGCCAGTTGACGGTGTCCGCCCCATGCGGTACACATGCAGGCTTTATTTCAGCCTACCGGAGGGCCGGATGGACGTCCTGACGGCGGGTTTACAACGCGGGAGCATGAACATGGCAATCAAGGTCGGCATCAACGGGTTCGGGCGCATCGGACGCATGGTCTTCCAGGCCATCTGCGACCAGGGTCTGCTCGGCAAGGAACTTGACGTGGTGGCGGTGGTGGACGTCTCGACGGACGCCGATTACTTCGCCTACCAGATGAAATACGATTCCGTGCACGGGAAGTTTCGGCACGACGTCAGCACCGAGAAGAGCGACCCCTCGCGGGAAGAGGCCGACACCCTCGTGGTTAACGGGCACAGGATCAAGTGCGTGCTCGCCACGAAAACGCCCGACCAGTTGCCGTGGAAGGCGCTGGGCGTGGACTACGTGATCGAATCCACCGGGCTGTTCACCGATTCCGAGAAGGCGAAGGGGCACCTCGCCGCCGGCGCCAGGAAGGTCATCATCTCCGCCCCTGGGAAGGGCGAGGTCAAGACGCTCGTCGTCGGCGTGAACCACGCGGAATACGACGGCGCCAAGCACCACATCGTCTCGAACGCCTCCTGCACGACGAACTGCCTCGCGCCGGTCGTCCACGTCCTGCTGAAGGAGGGCTTCGGGATCGAGACCGGCCTGATGACCACGATCCATGCCTATACCGCGACCCAAAAGGTCGTGGACGGCCCGTCCAAGAAGGATTGGCGCGGCGGCCGCGCGGCGGCGCAGAACATCATTCCGTCCACCACCGGCGCGGCCAAGGCCGTCGGCGAGGTGTTGCCCCAGACCAAGGGCAAGCTCACCGGCATGGCGTTCCGCATCCCGGTCCCCAACGTCTCCGTCGTGGACCTGACCTTCCGCGCGGCGAAGGACACCTCCATCGAGGAAATTGACGCAGCCCTCAAGAAGGCCTCGCAGACGTACCTCAAGGGCATCCTCGGCGTGACGGACGAGGAACTGGTCTCCTCCGATTTCATCCACGACCAGCGCTCCTCGATCTACGACTCGCTCGCCACGCTCCAGAACAACCTGAAGGGCGAGAAGCGCTTCTTCAAGGTCGTCTCCTGGTACGACAACGAGTGGGGTTATTCGAACCGCGTGGTGGACCTCGTCCGCCACATGGCCCGGGTGGACGCCGGCGCGTGACCCGCCCCTTCAACCGGCGCGGCGGCGGTTCCCCTCCGCCGCCGCCGGAGGAACTCCCGTGAACAAACAGACCATCGCCGACATGGACCTCAAGGGCAAACGCGTGTTGATCCGCGTGGATTTCAACGTGCCCGTTGAAAACGGCAAGGTCTCCGACGACACCCGCATCCGCGCCGCGCTGCCGACGATCAAGTACGTGCTCGACCACGGCGCGTCCGTCATCCTGATGAGCCACCTCGGGCGCCCGAAGGGCAAGGGCTTCGAGGCCGAGTTCAGTCTCAAGCCCGCGGCCGACCACCTCTCCGAGCTGTTGCGCCGCCCGGTCCTGTTCGCGCCGGACTGCGTCGGGCCGGACGTCAAGGCCATGGCCGGGTCGCTGCACCGGGAGCAGCACATCCTCCTGCTCGAGAACCTGCGCTTCCACAAGGAGGAGGAGGGCAAGGTCAAGCTGCCCGAAACCGCCACGGACGACGAGAAGAAGGCCGCGAAGGCGGAGATGAGGAAAAAACAGGAGGAATTCGCGCGCCAGCTGTCCGAGCTGGGCGACCTCTACGTGAACGACGCCTTCGGCACCGCGCACCGCGCGCACGCCTCGACCGCCGTCATCTGCAGATTTTTCAAGACCAACGTCGCCGGGTTCCTGATGGAGCGCGAGGTCAGCTACCTCGGCCGGGCGCTCGCGAACCCCGAGCGCCCCTTCGTCGCCATCCTCGGCGGCGCGAAGGTCAGCGACAAGGTCAACGTCATCAACAACCTCCTCAACAAGGTTGACGCGCTGATCGTCGGCGGGGCCATGGCGTACACCTTTTTCCGCGCGCGGGGCATCCCCACGGGCAACTCGCTCGTGGAGGAGGACAAGGTCCCGCTCGCGGCCGACCTGCTCAAACAGGCCGCCCTCCGGGGCGTGAAGCTGCTGCTGCCGGTGGACCACGTCATCGCCGACCGCTTCGCCGCGGGCGCGGCGCGCAAGGTCGTGGCCGAGGGCGGCATCGCGGACGGCTGGATGGCGCTCGACATCGGACCGAAATCCGCCGAGCTGTTCGCCCGGGAAATCCGGTCGGCCAGGACGATTGTCTGGAATGGCCCGATGGGCTGCTTCGAGATGGAGCCGTTCGCGGCGGGCACGATGGCGGTCGCCCAGGCGATCGCCGCCACGAAATGCCTGAGCATCATCGGCGGCGGCGACAGCGTGGCCGCGGTGAACAAAAGCGGCCTGGCGGACAAGATGAGCCACATCAGCACCGGCGGCGGCGCGAGCCTCGAATTCCTCGAGGGCAGGGCCCTGCCGGGCGTCGTGGCGCTGTCCGACCGGGCCTGACCAATTCCGGGGGGAGCCATGCCTGCACACCGAAAACCGATCGTCGCCGGAAACTGGAAAATGAACAAGACGGTGGCCGAGGCCGTTGACCTCGCCGCCGGCATCAAGCGCGACCTCGGCGATTGCAAGGACGTGGACATCGTCCTCTGTCCGCCGTTCACCGCTCTGAAGGCCGTCAGCGAGGCGATCACCGGCAGCCATGTTGACCTCGGCGCGCAGAACATGCACTGGGAGAAGAGCGGGGCCTACACCGGCGAGGTCTCGGCGCAGATGCTGCGCGAACTCTACTGCCACTACGTCATCCTCGGCCACAGCGAGCGCCGCGCGTGCTGCGGCGAGACCGATGCCGTCGTGAACAAGAAGACCAAGGCCGCGCTGGCCGCCAACCTCAAGCCGATCGTCTGCGTCGGCGAGACCCTCGCCGAGCGCGAGGCCGGCAGGACCGCGGAGGTCGTCGCCGCCCAGGTGCGCGGCAGTCTCGCCGACCTCTCTCCGCGCGAGCTGGTCGAATGCATCATCGCCTACGAACCGGTCTGGGCGATCGGCACCGGAAAGACCGCCACCGCGCAGCAGGCGCAGGACGTGCACGCCCACATCCGCGGGTTGTTGCGCGAACTGGCCGACGACGCCGTCGCGCAGTCCGTCCGCATCCAGTACGGCGGCAGCGTGAAGGCCTCCAACGCCCGCGAACTTTTCGGCCAGCCGGACATTGACGGCGGCCTCATCGGCGGCGCCAGTCTCGAGGCGCGCTCGTTTGTCGAAATCGTACAGGGTGCGCTCTAAGCGGGAGGGGAAACGTCATGGCGATCTTGCGAGTCTTGTTGATTTTGGTGGAAGTCGTCACCTGCCTGCTGCTGGTGGGCGTCATCCTGCTGCAGAAATCCAAGGGCGAGGGCCTCGGCCTCGCGTTCGGCGCCGGGGTGGGCGAGACCCTCTTCGGCTCCCGCGCCGGAAACGTGTTGACCAAGATCACCGTGACCCTCGGCCTCGTCTTCCTCGCGAACACGGCGCTGCTGGGCATCGTCTTCACGCACCAGAGCGACACGTCCATCATGGACCGCCGCACCGGCGACGCGGCGTCCGCCGCCGCGCCCGTGGCCGCGCCGGCCCCGACCG
>CAYMCD010000006.1:0-50230 GCA_964388845.1 uncultured Verrucomicrobiota bacterium | reverse complement strand
GCAACCCCTCAGCCCTCCCCGATGCCGCCTGATGCAGAAATCAGTCATGCACCCAAACCCCGGTCCTGGCGGGTCCGTCGGCCGCGCGAAAAACGCCCCGTTCCGGCCCCTCCGCCCCGCCCCCCGGCGTCCGCGGACGCGGCCCGCCGCGCGGACGGATATCGCTTTGAGCGGATGCGGAAGACTGGTAAAACAGGCGCGTCAATCGGCACGGACCTTCGCAGGCAAGCGCGGCCCGTCGGGGGCGGGTTGCGGCCGTGCCGGCGAACGACCGAATGAGCGCAACGATCCTACAGCCCGGCGTCAGTGTCCTCATTCCAGTCTACAACAGCGCCGGGCTGTTGCCGGACGTCGTGACGGAAGTGGTGGAATCGCTCGCGGCGGCCGGAACCCCGCACGAGGTGATCCTCGTCAACGACGGCAGTCTCGACGCGAGCTGGCCCACGATCGAGGCGCTCGCCGCCCGGCGCCCCGCCGTGCGCGGCATCAACCTGATGCGCAACTACGGGCAGCACAACGCGCTGCTGTGCGCGATACGCGCGGCCCGCTTCGCGGTCTGCGTCACGATGGATGACGACGGCCAGCACCCGCCCCGGCACATCGCGGCGCTGTGCGCGAAGCTCGCGGAGGGCCACGACGTCGTGTACGGCGCCCCGCGGGAGGCGCAGCACGGGCTGCTGCGCACCCTCGCCTCGCGGGCGACCAAGCTCGCGCTCCGGCACGCGATGGGCGCCGAAACCGCGCGCCACGCCTGCGCCCTGCGCGTTTTCCGCACCGCCCTGCGGGACGCCTTCGCCGCCCACCAGGGCCCGTTCGTGTCCGTTGATGTCCTGCTCTCGTGGGCCACGACGCGGTTCGCCGCCCTGCCGCTCGACCACCGGCCGCGCCTCGGCGGCGCGTCCACGTACACGTTCCGCAAACTGCTCCGCTACGCGATGAACATGATGACCGGCTTCACCACACTCCCCTTGCGCGTCGCGATCTGGGCCGGCCTCGCCAGCGCCGCCGCCGGCCTGCTGATCCTCGCCGTCGCGGCGGGACGAGCCCTGCTGCATGGGAACGGCGTGTCCGGGTTCGCCTGGCTCGCGTCGCTCATCATGCTTTTCTCCGGCGCGCAGTTGTTCTCGGTGGGGATGATCGGCGAGTATCTCGGGCGCATGCATTTTCGCCTCCTGGACCGGCCCGCCTATTCGGTGCGCGCCGTCACGCCGCCATGACGATCGCGCCCTCCCCCGCGCGGGCGGATTCTGGTATCCTCCGCCGCCGGCGCACGGAGCGCCCGCATGAACAGCTCCATACCATTTAATCGCCCCGCCCGTTTTCCGGAGGCCGCCGGCTATATCGCGGACGCCTTTGCGCGCGGGAAGGTGTCCGGCGACGGGCACTACACGCGGGCCTGCAACGGGCTGATCGAGTCGGAGGTGGGCTGCGCCCGCGCGATGCTGACCACGTCCTGCACCCACGCGCTGGAAATGGCGGCCCTGCTGCTCGACCTGCGCCCCGGCGATGAATTCATCTGCCCGGCCTTCACGTTTTCGAGCACGGCGAACGCCTTTGTCCTGCGGGGCGCCCGGCCGGTTTTCGTGGACTCACGGCCCGACACCCTGAACATGGACGAGCGCCTCATCGCGGGCGCCCTGACGCCGCGCACGAAGGCCATCGTCGCCATGCACTACGGCGGTGTCGCGTGCCGGATGGACGAGATCCTCGCGCCGGCGCGCCGCCAGGGGATTCGCGTGCTGGAGAACAATGCGCACGGACTGTTCGGGCGGCGCGGGGGGAAACCGCTCGGGTCGCTCGGCGACATCGCCACGCTGAGCTTCCACGAGACGAAGAACTTCACCTGCGGCGAGGGCGGCGCGCTGCTGATCAACGACGCGCGCTACGCCGCGCGCGCCGAAATCATCCGGGAAAAAGGCACCAACCGGTCCCTCTTCTTCCGCGGAGAGGTCGCGAAGTACACCTGGGTGGACATCGGATCCAGTTATCTGCCGTCCGAGATTCTGGCCGCCGAACTGTGGTCACAGCTTGAGCACCGCGGCGAGATCCAGTCCAGACGCCGGCGCATCTGGGAACGCTACCATGCGGCCCTGGCCGGCTGGGCCGGCGCGTCGGGTGTCGGCCGCCCCCACATCCCGGACGACTGCGAGCCGACGCATCACGTCTATTATCTGCTGCTGCCCTCCCTCGCGGCGCGGACCGCCTTCATCGCCCATCTGAATGCGAGGCGGATCGCGGCGGCGTTCCACTACATGCCGCTGCACGTGTCGGAGGTCGGACGCCGTCTGGGCGGCCGGCCCGGGCAATGCCCCGTGGCGGAACGCGCGGGGGACTGCCTCGCGCGGCTGCCGCTCTATTACGATCTGTCGGACGAGGACCAGCAGCGGGTCATCGAGGCCGCCATCAGCTTCCGACCGTAGCGGGGCGCCGGGGTCGCGCGGCGGCGGGCACGTAGAGGGGACCGCCGCCGTTCAGCCCGGCGGGGCGGCGCCGGGCGCCGCGTCCAGCTCGGCATCCTCGACGAAGAGGACCGCCGGCGACGCCGGCCGGCCGGCGTCGCGCAACTCGATGGCGTTCTCGCCGGGTCGCAGCGTCAGGGGTCCGATCTCGACCGGGACGATCTGGTTCGCGGGAAACTCGCGCGCGCCGACGCCTCCGAAATGGACGATCTTGTTGCCGCCGACGGCCGCGGCGCGCAGGCGAAGCGTGGCCTGCGCGGGTTGATCCCCGAACCAGAAGGCGCGCAACGTGGCGCGCTCCCGCAACACGCGGTAATCGGTGAACCGCCGAGTCTGCTGCCAGGGTTTGGCATAGTCCCAGTCGGGCCCGAAGAGCAGCAGCGACCGGCGACCCTCGGCCCGCGCGCGGGCGAGCAGGTCGTCCGGGGTGTTCCAGTAGATGGTGACCAGCGCCCGGTTGGTCGTGGGGGAGAAGTAATCCTCGCGGTTGGCGAGTCCGTACGCGCGCAGTTTCAGGGCGGCGGTGTTGGTGATCGTGGTTTGGCGGGCAAAGTACTCGCGCGGCCAGCCCCAGCGCCCGGTCGCGGGACGGTCCCAGTAGTTCCTCGCGATTTCCAGATAGGCGGCGTCCGGGAACCGTTCAAAGAATTGCAGCACGCTGTCGCGCCAACGGTTCGCGAGGAAGGTGTCGTACGGCTCGTCGGGCACGGTGAAGGTGACGGTGACATTGGTCGGCCGGTACAGCGCCATTTCATTCCAGGGTTCGAGCCAGCGATCCACGACCACGAGCGTGCCGCGCGGGAGGTTCGTGTCGAGCCAGTTGAGGATGAGTTTGTAGGGCGTGGGCTTGCCTGACAACTGCGTGCACCACCAGGCGGGCGGCAGATTGAGCAGGGCGATCAGGACCGCCGCCGCCTGGAGCGCGCGGTCGGCCGACCATCCGGGCCGGCGCGCGGCGATGCGATCGGTGACGGTGCACAGCCCGAGCACCAGCAGGGCGAGATACAGCGGCAGATAGGCGAGCATGTAGCGGGAATAGAATCCCGCGCCGGTGGCCTCGCGTCCGACGAGGAACGAGGCCATGCCCACAACCAGGACGCCGGGGATGACGAGCAGCCACGGCTCGCGGCGGGACGCGCGGATCAGGCCCCACGCGCCCGCGAGGACGAGCAGGACCGTCAGCGCGGAGCGGAGCCAGCCGCGCCCGGCGAAGAACGCCGTGGCGGATGTGGCGAGCATCTGGGGCAGCGACGGGCCGCCCCCGAAGACCCGCTGCGCCCACGAACGCATTTCCGCGGACGAGCTCTTGAGCAGCTGGGGCACGCCCCAGTCCGCGAAGAGGACCGGGAGCCCGAGCAAAACGGAAAGACCGATCAACGCCATCGCGCGGTTGCGCAGCGCGGGGACCCGCAGCGCATGCAGCAGGGCGAACAGCGCGGAGGTCCCCGCCAGCAGCAGCGCCGCGAACCAACCCGAGGGCTGGCTGTAGATCATCAGGAACATGCCGCCCAGATGCGCGGCGATGCGCCGGGCCGGGAGGCCGGTCTCGCGCAGCCGCCAGCCGCGCACCGCGTCAATGGCCGCGATCGGCAGGAGGAACGAGCCCAGCACCATCGGCGGATAGAAATAAGCCTCGCGGCTGGTGAGGATCAGATACGGATTGAACGCCACGGTGAGCGCCAGCGCGAACGCGGCGCTTCCGCCCCGCAGGCGGCGTCCCAGCCGCCACGCGGCGATCGTGGCGGCCAATCCCCACAGCGCGGCGGGCAGGCGCAGCGTGAAGGGGGTGGGTTCGAGCCCGAACGCGTTCAGAAAACTTTCGGTGAAGGCCATGGGAAACGGCAGTTGCGCGGAGATCCCCATCAACTGAAGCCACTGGGACATGATCGTCCACGCGCCGTCCACCTGACGGGTGATATTATGGAAGAGGATCGTGTCCGCGCGGAAGGCGGGTTCCGCGAGGTGGAAAAGCCTGAAGAACGCCGCGGGCAGGAGGACCACCAGCAGGGGCAGGATCCCGATCGCCTTGCGTTTCCATGAAGAGGGTGCGCTCATTCTCTGGCGAGGGTCATCGCCCGTGTCCCGCGAGGATACAGGCGCGACCACGGGATTGCCAGCGGCAGAAAGGCCATGAACACCGGCGGGCGGTAGCGGCCCGTGAGGGCGATGCACAAGCTTGCCGCGAGGGTGTTCGGGAACGGGACAAAACAGTCGCCCCGCAGCGAGAGACCGCAGGCGGAAAGGACCGGCCCCAGGTGACCGGGCGCCGGGAAACTGATGTGGCGCGGCGCGTCGAAGCCATGCCACCGCGCGCCGAACCAGCGGTATTCAAGGTTGTCGAGATTGGGGACAATGGCCCGGATGACGCCGCCGGGCTTCAGGAGCGCGGACAGCATGGCGAGGACGCCGCGCAGGTCGGTCAGGTGTTCCATCACAAAATGCAGGGTGATCACGTCCACCCGGCCGGCCAGCGCGGCGCTCAGCGCCCGCGTGTCGTGAAACACGGGCACCCCGACCCGCCGGGCGACTTCCCCCGCCAGCGCGGGCGCGGGCTCGAAGCCGTACGCGGCGGCGACGCGGGATTTCGCCCGGTCGAGGAACCAGCCGTCGCCGCATCCATAATCGAGCAGCACCTGATCCGGGCGCAGCGTTTCGCAGGGGAAATACACCGGACGCAGGACCGCGCGGCGCGCGAGCTCGTGGAGGACGGATTTATGCGCGTGCACCGGATAACCCGCATAAAACGGACCCACTTCGGCGGGCAGAGGAAACTGCTGGACGAGGCCACAGTCCGCGCACTCAACATAGTCCGCGCGGATCCCGGTCGGCAGGAAATAGTCCGGCACCCGGGAGCGCCGCGCGATCGCCCGCGTACCCCGGCAGGCCATGCAATCAAACGGGTCCGGCACGGATCACCCCTCCCGCCGGCGGGGCGGCGTTTCGCCGTCGCGGATCAGGCGAAGGGCCTCCGCAAGGGAGCGGACCACATGATCCGGGCCGCCCTCCCCCACGTCCATGAATCGTTCGGCCATGGACCATTTCAGTTCCGTGATCAACACGGTCCTGCATCCGGCTCTGCGGCCCGCCGCGACGTCCACCAGACCGTCGCCGACCATCCAGCTCGCGCGCAGGTCAATATCCCACGCGCGGACGGAATCGAGCAGCATGCCCGGCGCGGGCTTCCGGCATTCGCAGGTTTTGATGTAGAGCGGATTCCCGCCCGGGCACGGACCAGGGTGGTGCGGGCAATACCGTAAGGCGTCCCACGCCCCGCCCTCGGTGGCGAGTTGACGCGCCAGCTCGTCATTGACCTTATCGAGTTCGGACTCGGTAAACGTGCCTTTCGCGAGGCCGGGCTGGTTGGTCGCCACAACCGCGAAAAACCCCGCGGCGCGGATTTCGCGGAGAAACGCGCCCGCGCCCGGCATCGCACGGACCTGTTCGGCGCGGCGGGGCGAATCGAGCAATCCGTGGGTCTCGTCGTAGACCATGCGGTTGAGCACGCCGTCGCGGTCAATAAACACAGCCCGCTTCATGCGCCCCTTCCCGAAAGGTACGCCTCGAGGTCGCGCAAGCCCTCGGGTTTGCCGATCTCATAGAAGCGGCGGGGCGCCTCATACGCGGCCAGGGTACCCCGCCCGACCAGGTCGCCCAGGATGGCGGCGAGATCGAGCGGCGCGGCGTGTTGCTCGTAGCGTCGGATCACCGCGCGCCGGAAGGCGAGCAGGCCGTAATCAATCCAGTCGGCCTCGCCGCCGGCCGCCTTCTTGGAATAGAACACCACGCGCTCCCCTTCCACGCGCGCGTTGCTGGCGTCCCATGCGCCGCGGTTCCGGAGGACGGTCATCAGGGCCTCGCAGCCCGAGCGTTCGAAGGCCTCGATAACCGGCGCGAACGGGATGGGCAGATAGGAGTCGCCGTAGAGCATGAGGAATTCTTCATCCAACAACGGGAGCGCGTGGACCAGCGCGCCGCCCGTACCCCTCAGGGCGGACGGTTCTTCACGGGCGTAGCGCACCCGGAGCCCCCACGGGCCACCGTCCCGGACATGGCGCTCGATCTGTTCGCCCAAGTGTCCCACGGACAGCACGACATCTGCGCATCCGTTGCGCTTCAACAGGTCGAACTGCCACTCGATGAACGGCCGGCCCGCGACGGGCATGAGCGCCTTGGGCCGCGCGGGGTCGTGCGCGCGCATGCGGGTGCCCAATCCGCCCGCGAGGATCACGACTTGCATGGCCCCGCCTTCCGACCGCGCCCGATGTCCAGGTAGGTCCAGCCCGCGCCTTCGACATCCGCCGGCTTCCACAAGGACGCGGTGTCGAGCAACAGCGGCGAGCGCACCGCCGCGCGCAGGGCGCCGAGGTCGAGGACGCGGTACTCGTTCCACGGCGTCATCAGCACCACGGCCTCCGCGCCGCGCGCGGCCTCCATCGGGTCCTCATGGAAACGCAGGCCGCGCAGCGCGGCTACTTCCGCCCGGTCCGCGCGCGGGTCCGCGGCCGTCACCAGCGCCTGCTCGCGCAGCAGCGCCTCCGCCAGTTCGACGGAGGCCGAGCGCCGCAGGGTGCTGGTGTCCGGCTTGTAGGTGAGGCCAAGAATCGCGACGCGGCGGCCGGCGAGCGATCCGCCGAACGCCTGGCGCAGCTTGCGCAGGACGATTCCGTTCTGCGCGGCGTTGGCCTCCATCAGACCATCCAGGAACGGCGTTTCCAAACCGGCGCGGTCCCCGATGGAACGCAACGTCTGCACATCGCGCGCCAGGGTGCCGCCGGCGAAACCGAGCCCGGGCGTGAGCATCGCCTTCGGACCGACTCGCGGCTCGCGGCGCAGCGCCTCGGCGATGCGCCGGCCGTCCGCGCCCACCTCGTCGCAGAGATTGCCCAGCTCGTTCGCGAACGCGATCGTCGCGGCGAGAAAACCGTTCAGCGCATGCTTGGCCATTTCCGCGGTGCGCAGCGAGACGCGGTCCCAGTGGATGCCGGCGGGCCACAGGGCGGCGAGCCGATCCAATACGCCCGCGTCGTCCGCCCCCATCACGGGCAGCGGCGGGTTCAGGAAGCGTTCGATCCCCTGTCCCAGCCGCAGGTTTTCCGGCGCGTAGGCGAGTCCGCCGCGCCAGTCGGGCCGGCTCCCGCGCAGGGCACCGGCGAGGCGTTCGCAGGAGCCCACCGGCACCTGTGCCGTCACGAGCACATCCGAACCCGGCCCCATGCTTGGCGCGAACAGACCGACGGAATCCAGCACGCACGTGGGATCGCTTTCGTCGCGCGCATTGACCGGTGTGTCGTGCATCAGCAGGACGGCATCCGGCGACGGCGCGGCGTCCGGCGCGGACAGCCAGCGCAGGCGCCCGGCGGCCACCTGCTCGCGGACGAGTTCGCGCAGGCCGGGCTCGTACACCGGCAGGTCGCCCGCCGCGAGCAGCGCGCGGCGCGCGGGATCGTCGTCGAACGCGGCCACCTCGTGGCCGAGTTTCGCGAGACAGGCCGCGCCCACCACACCCTGGTGCCACAAGCCGATGACAAGGACGTTCATGCTGTCGCCCGCGTCAATGCACCGCGTCGAAGTCGTCGAATGGGCTCATGTCACTGACCACTTTGGTTCCCTGCATGGACGGGAAATAGCTGACGCGCGGCATGCCGTGCGCCGCCATGAATTCGTCCAGCGCGCGGCTCGGATCGGGCGTATAGAGCATGACGAAGCCCCCGCCGCCGGCGCCGATGATTTTTCCGCCGAGCACGCCGAACCCGGATTTGGCCTTGTCGTACAACTGGTCCAGGACCGAAAGGCTGATGCCGGGCGACATCGCGCGCTTGCACATCCAGTGGCGGTCCATCAGGACGGCAAACCGATCGAGATCCCGGCCGGCGAAGGCCTTCCGGATCTCGAGCCCGATCTCCTTGATCTGGAGCAGGCTCTCGACGACGCGCGCGTGGTCCGGTTTTGATTTCTGCGCCGCGGCATCGCTCTGCGCCTTGAGCACCGCGGTCGCGGACCGCTGGATACCCGTGTAGTAGATCCGCGCCTTGGCCACCAGTTCGTTGACGGTCACGAAATCAACCGGGACCGGCGATACGGTCACACGCCCGTCCCGGGCGATATCGAGTTCCTGGAACCCGCCGAAGGCCGCGATGTATTGGTCCTGCTTGCCGACGGTTTCCTTCAGGATATCCATTTCGATGTGGCAGGCCTCCTCCGCGACTTCCCGCGGGTCAACGGGGAGGCGTTTGTAGGCGCGGATCGCCGTGAGCAGCCCCACCGTGTACGAACCGGACGAGCCCAGTCCCGCCTTGGCGGGCATATCCGCGATACTGGTCAATTCGATATGGTCGCGAACATTGTGCAGCTTCAACGCCTCGCGCGCGAGGGGGTGCTTGATTTCCTCGATCGCGTCCACCGTTTCCACGTTGCTGTAACGGATCACGATCTTCGGCGCGGCCAGCGGACGCCGGTTAAGGCAGATGTACATGTACTTGTTGATCGCCATGGTGAACACGCGGCCGCCGTGCTCGCGATAAAACGAGGGCAGGTCTGTTCCACCGCCGCCGAGGGTGATGCGGAAGGGGGTGCGGGTGATGATCATGGGGGGGCTCCAAGAGTATCGGGGCGTGGGGGTATCGGGGTATCGGGGTGACTGCGTTTCGTAGTATCGAGATTTGGAGGCTTTGACCTTTCGGCTCGTTGATGCCGAGTGTCTGAGACCTGTCGAGGCAGCGAACACCAACGGTCGGATGTTTTTATCATACCGACCAGTTGACCGATGATGTTTTCATAACGCGCATCCCAATCGATGTATTGTTTTGGCAACAGATATCCCAGCTGGCGCGCGATATCGAACCACGCCTGCATTTCGGCCGCCTCGGACTCGGCGTCATTAATCTTGGCCAGAAAGGCAGGTTGATAACGTCTTTTCCGCCACGCCTCTGAAAGATTACTGCACACGGAGCGTGAGGCCCGGCGCATTTGATCAGCCAACGCGAATCGCTCAATCGGCGGTAATTGCGAGCAGAACTCATGAATCTCCCCCGCCAGTGCCAAGGATGCTTGATACACCTCCAACTCACGAAATGAACGGACAAAACGACTCATTCAAACTCCCACTCCGATACCCCGACACACCCCATACTCCGACACTCAAATGGCGAACCCACTCTTTCGCGCGTCGTTGTAAAACATCTTCACGGTGTCGAGGGAAAGGTCCTCCAGGGACATGCCGAACTTGGCGCACTTGGCGAGGATGTCGGGCGTGACGGTGATGATGTGACAGCCCATCCGGTCGGCCTGCATGAGATTGAGCGGTTCCCGCGGACTGGCCCACAGCAATTCGGCGGCGGGTTTGTCCGCGCAGATGCGGAGGGCCTCTTTCATCAGCGGCAACGGATCGCGCCCCGTGTCGGCGATGCGCCCGGCGAACACGGACACAAAGACGGACACGTCGGGCTGGAGGGCCGCCACAACGGCTCGCACCTGGTCCAGCGAAAGGATGGCCGTGATGTTCAGCTGGATCCGCTCGCGGTGAAGCTTCGCGATCAACGGGCAGGCCGACTCGCGGCGCGTGTTGGTGACCGGAATCTTCACATACACGTTCGGGGCCAGGCCCGCCAGTTTGTGGGCCTGTTCCTCCATCTCGTCGAATTCGTCGGAAAAGACCTCGAAGGAAACCGGCTTGTCGGCGACGACGCGCAGCACCTCGCGCGCGAAAACCATGTAGTTCGTGATGCCGGCCTTGGCCATCAGAGTCGGATTCGTCGTGAATCCCTTGACCAGCCCGTTCTGGTTCGCCTCGATGATGGAATCGAGATCGGCCCCGTCGCCGAAGATCTTGATGCGGAGCTGTTCCAGGCGTGGGATCAACAAACCTTCGGGCATGGCGATGTCTCCAGGGTCCCCTCAGCGGCGCGCGGCGGATTCCCATTTGGTCGCGACCGCCTGCAGTTTCGGATGCGAGACCAGCAGGTGCCCGATCACGGAATGGAAGGACTCGGAGTGCGGCGTGACGCGGTCCGGCGAGACGGTCGGGACCAGGACGCACGCATCCGCCACCCGGGCCGTAAATCCGCCGTCGCGGCCGACGATCCCGACCACGCGCGCGCCGACCCGTTTCGCGTAGTGGAGCGCCTCGACCAGGTTGGGGCTGATGTTGCGTTCCGCGTCGCCCCCGCCGACGGAGAGGACGAACACCACGTCGCGCGGCTTCAGGTGGCTCCCCTCGAGCCACGCGGCAAAGCAGCTTGCCCACCCCTCGTCGTTCGTGCGCGCCGTCAGTTCGGCCACGTTGTCCGTCGGGGCATAGGTCTCCAGGCGCACCAGTTTGCGGAGGTCATTGACCAGGTGCGAGGCCGACGCGGCGCTGCCGCCCACGCCGAGGACGAAGACGCGTCCCTCCGCCGCGCGGCACGCTTCGAGGAGGGACACCATCTTTTCGACCGCATCCCGGTCAATCCGCGCGCAAATCGCGGCGGCTTCTTCGAGGAAGGCGTTGGCGAATGACATGGCGCGATTGTGGGAATCCCAATCGCATTGTCAACGGCCAAGCCGCGCGCTAGCCTCTCCGCCATGAGCGCACCCTCCGCACGCCCACCCCGTTCAATCGGCAAGAGGCTCCTGCTCATCGTCACGCCGATGCTGGGTTTGTGGCTTGCCGGCGAGGGGCTTGTCCGCCTCGTCCCGGGCGATTTCCGTGTGAATCGCTTTTTCTACGTCGCGGGCGGGCACGAGGAGTACTACGGTACCCGGCGGCTGTTCATCCCCTACCGCACGCTGCCGCCGTACTACTGGACCGGCGTGCCCGGGGCCGGCTTTTACAACCGGCAGGGATTTCGCGGACCCGACTTTCCGACGAACAAGCCGGACGGCATCACGCGAATTGTGGCGATGGGTTGCTCCTGCACCGCCTGTGGGCAGGAGTCGTATCCCGAGCGTCTGGGCCGCCTGCTGAATGACGCGCTGCCCGGTCGGTACGAGGTGATCAACGCCGGCATCGGTTCGTTCAGCACGCACCAGGGCTTGCAGGTGCTGGAACGGCATGTCCTCCCACTGCAACCGGACGTTGTGACGGTTTACTATGGGTGGAACGACCGCTGGGTCCACGACGGACGGCGCGACGCGAAACACCGGTTGCCCACGCCGATCGAGACCCGGATCTGGAATTTCCTCGGGCGCTCCCGCATGTGTCGGTATCTCATCTTCAAGGCGGACCAGGCGAAGGAGGCGCGGCGCGAGCAGCGCGTGCCGCCGGGGGATTACGAACGGAATCTGCGGCGATTCGCCGAAATCGCCCGCGCCCACAACATCCGGCTCGTGTATTGCACCACGCCCGACGGCATGCCCGAGTCGGGCATCCGCCACCGTTTCGACCTGCGGCGGCAACCCCTCGACTGGGATGGCCAGCTCTACGAGCTCTACGCGGACCGGTTCCCGGATCCGATCGCCGCGTGGAACCATTTGCAGCAAACCTACAACGGCATCGTGCAATCCGTGGCCGCGAGCGAAACGATGGAACTGCTGGATCTCGACGCCCTCGTCCGCGCGCGGCGCGCGGAGTTCGAACCGGAACTTCCTTTTTTCAAGGACGGTGTCCACTTCACGGAGCTGGGTTTGCAGGAGCTGGCGCGCCTCTACGCCCGGCACCTGGCGTCACCCGGGGAGCGGCCGGCGCTCGACGCCTATGGCCGGTCCGCGCCATACTTCATTGACAACGCCCGCCGCTTCGCCGCGCAGCACCAATTCGGCGCGGCCGCGCGCTATCTGCGGGACGCCGGGGACGGCGATCCCGCCGCCGCCGAGTCGGCGCTGCGCGAGCAGATCGCCAGCGAGCGCCCGTTCTATGATCTCTACGACTCCGGCCGGATCGAGTTGTCGAATCGCGGCGACCGGCAGAAGGTATTTGACGCCTGGTCCGAATGTCTCCGGATGCGGCCGGACGACCAATACGTCCGCCTCGACCTCGCCAACCTGGCGAAGGACATGGGCCGCCCCGGCGAGGCCCTCGGCCTCACGCTGAATTTTCCCGCCTTCACGCCGGAGAATCTCAGCCGCGCGCTGTGGATCGCGGCCGAATGCGCCGGTCAGACGGGACAGCGCGACCTGCTGTTGCAGATTCTCCGCCACCTGGACCGGACCTTCCCCGGCGATCCGCGCGCGCGGCAGGCGCTGCGGAGCATCGGCGCGTAGCCGCGACGCGAACACGGGCCGGAAATTCTCCAGGCAGGTCGGGGCCGCCGAAGCTTCCGACGATGGCGGGAGGCCCCGCGCCACCCGGAACCTTGACCGGATATTGAGGGCGCGTGGAATTATTTCGGCTGAGCGTCGGCCGGCAGGGACTCGATGCCCACCCCGTGTACGTGGAGCGTCGCCTCGACGCCGCCGGGCGGCGGCAGGATCTCGATGAACAAGCGGGTCTCCCCGGGCCCGACCCGCAGGCGATCGAGCACGAGCTCGCGCGGTTGGGATCCGATCTCCGCGTTCTCCAGCAGGCGTCCGCCGGGCCCGTACACATTGATGCGGCCGCCCCGCGGCGCGGCCATCGCGAACAGCCGCAGCCGGGTCTCCGCGACCCCGTCCGACAGATTGCCCACCATCAGCGTCGCGGCGGTCGGCGTGACAAGCCAGTCGTTCATCTGCCGGTCCTTGGCGAAACTCCAATCGTTTCCGAAATAGTGATAGAGCGTCTGCCCGCGCCGCCGCGCCAGCTCGGGCAAATCCTGTGCGCGGTTGTAGGAGACCAGGATGTGATCCATGAATCGGTTGTTCCACTGCGTGTCGCCGAGCGGGAGCGTCCCCCACGCCGCCATGCGCTGGTAGGCCGGATCCTTGAGCCACAGCTGGTTGACGAAAAGTTCCGCGCGGGGGACCGGCGGGTTGTGCGGAATGGACGGCGCCAGGACGTCGGAGGGCCAGTATTCGACATACGCGGCGGTCGGGAATCGCTGGAACAGGGAAATCATGCGCTCCCGGGCCTGGAATCGGCTGTAATCCTGCGGGGTGCTCCACGTGACGGGGAACGTCGCGTGGCGGCCGGGGGTCGGATAGACGGCGGGCACGCCGCGCATTTCATAGCCGTTCCAGAAACAATAGATCCCATTTTCCGGCAGGTTGCCGGCCAGCCAGCGCGCCAGTTCCTTGAAGTTCGAGCCGCGACATTGCAATTGGGTCACCAGCCAGCTGTTGGCGCCCAGCCAGCCCACCAGCGCGAGCGTCGCGGCAGCGGCCAGGAGGCCCCCGGCGCGCGGGGAGCGGCGGACGGCCGATTCGCGCAGGGCGGCCCAGCCCACTCCGGCGAAGACCAGCAGCGCGGGTTGGATCGCCGCGAAATATCGGATCTCAAACCGGGCAACACGCAGGAGCCACGCCTGCACGATGGAGACCACCACGAGATTCACGAGCAAGGCCCGGCCCATGACGCGCCCGCCGCCCGATCCGCCCAGCAGTTTCCTGATGCCGAACGCCAGGGCCGCGATGAAGGGCAGCAACGCCCACCCATTTTCACCCCAGCCCAGGCGCCCCAGCAACTCGGGGAGGATCGTCCACGTGATGCGACGGATCTGTTCCCCGGAATCATGGTCCACCCATCCCCCGGCCAGCAGCTTGAACAGGAACGGCAGGAAGAAGAAGAACGGCAGGCCCAACACCGCGAGGGCGGGCAGCAGCCGGTTCAAGCGGCGGGTTGCGGGATGGGCCAACACAATGACGCCCAGCACCGCGCACCACATCGCCAGGAACACGAGCCCGGACAGGTGCGCGTGCAGCAAGGCCACGGCGAAGAGATTGAAGACGGCGGCCCACCGGGGGCGCAACCGGTTTTCCATACGCCAGCCATGCAACAGCTCCAGGCCCGACCAGAGCACACCGGCCGAGAAGGCCAGCAGCATGCTGTAATCATAGGCCTCGCGGCTGTAGAAGACGTGGAACGGCGAAAAGGCGGCCATGACCATGACCCACAGACCGGTGGCCGGTCCGCCCAGGCGCCGGCCCAGGCCGAAAAACAAGGGAAGAGAGAGAAGTCCGATCAGGGTTAAAGGCAGGCGAGCGATAAATTCCGGAGGGAACCCCGCCGCGGCATCATGAAACCACGCGATCGCGGCGTGCAGGACGATCATCAGGAGCGGCAACCGGTGCATGAAAAGGAAACGATCCAGCTCGGTCTGGTAGGCGGTCAGCAGGCCTTCTTCCTGAAGCGCAAACTGCACCACGTTGATCTCGTCTATCTGGTACGAGGCGCGTCCGAGGTCGTGGATCCGGAAAAACAGGCCGGCCGCGAGGATCAACCAGAATAATACTTTTTGCGTGATGTTCATTTAATCGTCCGGATGGCCTGCGCGATTCGGAGGGCGGCCTGCGCATCGGCCGGCGTCGCGCCCTGCGACGATTCACCCCGGATCGCGCGCAGGAAATGATCGAATTCCAACCGCCAGGATTCATCTCCCGAAAAATCCCACCGCCGGATTTCGGGCGGACCCATTTGCGGCAGCATGCGGTAATGGGTGAGCCGTTCCTCGCCGTAGCTGCCCCCCAGCCCGTCGAGTTGCAGCTTGCCGTCGCGGCCATAGATCTCGAGCGAGAACATGTTCTTCCACTCGGTCCATGATGCGTGCAGGAAGGCCGCCTGGCCCTGCGCGGTGCGCAACAGCATGAACGCGTTGTCCTCAACCCGCATATCCCAGAAATACGTCGGGGCATAACCCTGGACATGCGGAAAATCGCCGAGAAACCAGCGGGCGAGGTCAATCAGGTGCACACCCTGGTCAACGGCCTCCCCGCCGCCGGATATCGCCTCGTTCGCGCGCCATTCCTTTTCGTAGCCGATCCGCCCGCCGTGCCCGTAGCGACCGCGGATGAACATCAACGGGCCAAGCGCACCGGACTCAATGATGTCGCGCGCCTGCTGGAGTCCGGGATGAAATCGATGGTTGTAGCCGACGCACACCGTGTGCCCCGTTTCGCGAGCGGCCACGGCGACGCCATCCAATTCCTCCGCACGACGCGCCCCCGGCTTTTCGATCAGCACATGCTTGCCGCCCCGTACGGCGGCCTCCGCGAGCGGTGCGAGTTGATCGTGCGCGGTGGCGACGATGACCGCATCCACATCCGTGGCCGCGCAAAGCGCAGCGGCGTCCGGTTCGACGCGCGCCCCGTGCGCGGACGCGAGCCGCTCGGCGCGCGCACGATCGAGGTCACAGACCGCCGTCAACTTGTGCGGCGCAAGGAACGCCGCGCGCTTGGCGCCGATCAGGCCGCAGCCGATGATTCCGATCCTCAAGCTGGGTTGTCCCATGAGCGGCCCCGGTCCTCCGGTGTGATGCGGCGCAACAGATAAATATCGGACTTCGCAAGTTCATCCCGGTGCGCAGGCAGCGAGGCCCAGGGGTCCCACGGCGCGCTGATCAGGCGGCCGGTAATGCCGTCGCTTTCCGAGGACGCGAGGAACACGCACAACGCCGTGGCCTTGGCGAAGGCGTCCATCTCGCCCCGCTTCTGGCGCTCGACATCCTCGAAATATTTCTTGCCCAGGATCTCCGCGCCGACCTCCATCACCTGCTCGGCCAGGCGGGTGGCGAGCAGGCCGGGCGCGACGGCATTCACGTCCACATGATAGGGGGCGAGTTCCAACGCCAGCGTTTCGGTGAGCCGGACGAGCCCCGCCTTCGTGGCGCCGTAGGAACTGAGATTCCGGATGGCCTTGGTCGCGCCGCCGCCGGAGATGTTGATGATCTTGCCGCGCCCCTGCTTTTTCATCGCGGGAATCACGCACCGGCAGAAGTATGCCGGCCCCAGCAGGTTCAGCCCGACGGCGGCCCTCCATTCCGTCCAGGCGGTTTCATCGAGCGGGCCGCGCGGGCCGACGGTCCCGGCGCAATTGACGAGCGCGTCTATCCGGCCCCAGCGATCGAGCGCCGCCGCGACGACGCGCTCGATATCCTCCTCGCGTCCGGCGTCCGCCGGCACGGCAACGTGTTCCTGGCCGCCGGCCAGTGTCGGCTTCAAATCCACAATGAGCCGGTCGAGCTTGTCGGCCGAGCGGGCTGTGGCCAGCACACTGGCCCCGGCCCGGGCGAAGTGGCGGGCGATTTTTTCGCCGTACCCCCGGCTCGCGCCGGTGACGATCGCGCGCACCCCCTGGAGCGGCGCGTCCATGGTCAGGATCGCGCCTCCAGCAGCCAGGAATTTTCGGTGAGATACCGCACGGTCCGCTCGACGCCCTGCCGGATGGTCAGCGTGGGGGCCCAACCGAGCGCGCGCATGCGGCGGCAGTCGAGGAAGATGAAGGGGTTGTCCCCCACCCACCCGCGATCGCCGCCGGAAAACTTCAGTTCGGGCCGCACGCCGAGTGCGTCGCAAATCCAGCCGATCGAGTCGGTGACGCGGCAATATTCATCCGCGCCCAGGTTCAGCACGGTCACCTTCCCCGTATCCTTTTCCAGGGTGGTCAGCAGCGCGTTCACGCAGTCCTTAACGTAGAGATAGGATTTTCGCTGGCTGCCGTCGCCCAGGACCCGCAATTCGCGCGGGTGGGCCGCGAGCTGCTTGACGAAATCGAAGACGTGCCCGTGGCTGTAGCGCTCGCCCAGCAGGGACACGAAACGGAATATGAAGCCGCGGAGGCCGTACCCCTCGGCGTAGGCCGCGATCAAGCCCTCGCCGGCCAGCTTCGAGGCCGCATAGAGCGACGTCTGGACGGGAAACGGCGCGTCCTCCGGCGTGGGGAACACGGCGGCCTCGCCGTAGACCGAGCCGGTGGACGAGAAGGCGATGCGTTGCGCGCCCACGGCGCGCATGGCCTCCAGCACGTTGCAGGTGGCGATGGTGTTCTGTTCGAGGTCGCGGCGCGGGTGCCGCAGGCCGAAGCGCACGTCGGCGTTGGCCGCGAGGTGAAAAACCGTGTCGCATCCGCGCATGGCCCCCGCCAGCGCGGCCTCGTCCAGCACGTCGCCCCGAACAAAACGGAAGCGCGCATGGTCCCGGTGCGATTCCAGATGCCGGCTGTGCCCCGTGGATAAATTGTCGTATCCGACGACCGCGTGGCCGTCGGCCAGCAGGCGGTCCACCAGATGGCTGCCGATGAACCCGGCGGCGCCGGTCACGAACGCCTTCACGGGCCGTCCCCGAAATTCACGCGGCGGGCGACAAGATATTTCGGGCGCTGTCGCACCTCCTCGTAAATCCGACCGACATATTCCCCCATGATGCCGAGGCAGATGAGCTGGACGCCGCCGAGGAACGTGATGATGAGGATCAGCGGGGCCAGTCCGGTCACGAGGCCCTGCCGGGTGATGATCTTGACGCCGACGTAGGCCAGCCCAAGCACGACGCTGGCCGCGGCCACGGTGAAGCCCATCGTGGTCGCGAGCGCCAGCGGCTTGCTCGAAAACGCCACGATCCCGTTGAACCCGATGCGCAGCGAGCCGGTGATCTGGTTGTACTTCGACCGGCCGCCGGCGCGCGGGGCCCGGTCGTATGGGACCATCGCCTGGCGGAATCCGACGTAGCCGACGAGACCGCGCAGGAAGCCGTGCGTCTCCTTGAGCCCGCGCAGCGCCTCGATGACCGTGCGGTCCATCAGGCGGAAGTCGCCCGTGTTGCGCGGGATCGGCACCTCGGAGATGCGGTTGATGAGCCAGTAGCCCACCCACGACACAACGCGCTTGGGCAGCGTTTCGCCATCGCGGCTGCGCCGCTGCGCCAGCACCACATCGTGGCCCTCCCGCCATTTCGCGACAAGAACCGCGATCAACTCGGGCGGGTCCTGCAAATCCACGTCAATCACCACGCACGCGCGGCCGCGGCTGTGCTCGATTCCGGCCGTCGTGCAGGCCGGCTGCCCCCATCGCCGGGTCATCACCAGCAAACGGATGCGGGGATCTTCCCGGATGGCCGCCTGGATGACCTGCTCGGTCCGGTCCGGGCTCGGATCGAGGACGAACAGGATCTCGTGGCGCGCGGTGATGCCGTCCAGAATCGGGCGGATGCGCCCCAGGAAAGCCGGGATGGTTTCCTCCTCCCTGTAAACCGGCACGACGACCGACAGCTCGATGGAGTCATCCGGATCGGGCGTGTTGGCGGGGCGTTCCGTCATGGCCGGCGATACTATGCGGGAGTTGATCCGCCGGTCAATCGGCGAGTCGTCCGCAGCGAGTCGCCAATCCAGTGCGTTCCCCGGTTATCGCCCCGAAAAAGGCGCACGCCATTCGAGCAAAGCAAGAGAAGTGACGCTGCAAGCGGAACGAACCCACCGGCGAAGGTCCTGGCCAATCCGGTTGACATGCCGCCATCATGCGGCCATCGTTTTTCCATGTCGCCGCCCGCCGTTTGGCCCAAGACGTTCCCCCCGCTGACTCCCGAGCAGCAGCGGATCAGCGACGACTTCATGAAGCATTGGCATGAGGTCCTGCCCGGCCGCTATGGAATTGTGGATCGGTTCAACCACCTGTACCCGGTGCGCCACGCGCCGGCCGATTTCCGCGCGACGCTGGAAATCGGCGCGGGCCTTGGCGAACACCTCGACTACGAACGGTTATCGCCTGAACAGGCGTCGAATTACTGGGCCGTGGACATCCGGGCGAACATGATCGCGGAACTGAGCCGGCGGCATCCGGAGGTGCATGGCATCGTCGGCGACTGCCAGGCCCGGCTCGACTTCCCGGACGGCCATTTCGATCGCATCCTGGCCATTCACGTCCTCGAACATTTGCCCGACCTTCCCAAGACCGTCGCCGAAATGCACCGGCTCTGCCATCCGGGGCGCGGACGCCTCTCCGTGGTGATCCCCTGCGAAGGCGGCCTCGCGTATGGACTGGCGCGGCGCATTTCCGCGCAGCGGATTTTTGAAAATCGCTACAAACAATCGTACCGCTGGTTCATCGAGCGCGAGCACATCAACCGCCCGCACGAAATCATCAGCGAGCTGGAATCACGTTTCGCGATCGTGCACCGCTCGTTCTTTCCGCTGCTGCTGCCGGCGGTGCCGATTAACCTGTGCATCGGGCTGACGCTGGAACCGCGGGCGGGATGTTAATCGCGCAACGCGATTGACGGGCATCGGGATGAAAAACGCCCCCGCCGGCCTCCTCCGGGGGCCGCGCACGTGCACTCGGTACGGCAATCCGCGATGGGCGCCGGCCTCGGAAGTCTACTTCCCCGCGGATACGCCGTGCGCGGGGACGTAGCAGGCGCCGAGGCTGATCGGCGGCAGCTGGATCGGGCCCTCGTCCAGCAGGTACTCGAGCGTGTGCGCCGCCATGCGCCCGATACCGGGCGTGTCGAACTCCATGCGCCCCACCGCGCGGGGCAGCCCGCGTTCGATCCCGCGGTTCGCCAGGCTGATCAGCGTGATGTCGCGGCCGATCCGTAGACCCCGGGCGGCGAGTTGGTGGCACATCTCCACGCAATACACGTCGTCGGACACATACAGGGCGTGGACCGCATCCGGGCCGCCAGGCATCTGCGCAAGGGGATCGTCGCCGAACAGATGCAGGAGCATGTCCAGCTTCAATTCCTGCCGAAGGTAATCGCACTCGTGCGCCAACCGGGGCGTGATCTCGCCGAACCGCTTTTCAAGGACGGCGATGCGGCGGTGCCCGGCGCGCGCCAGCGCCTCGACCGCCTGGTGACATGCGCCCGCGAAGTCGAACGACACGGAATTGGGCAGCTTCGCCGGCAGGCCCGCCGAGGACAGGAACACCATCGGCACGGGAATTTTCTTCAGGCCGAGGAGATCCTGGGGGAACAGGATGCTGGACAGGATGATGCCGTCCGCGTTCGGATGATACACCTCGCGCGAGAAATCCGAGTGCTGCCAGGGCGTGCCCGGCAGACGCGCCGCGCCGATCACCAGCTCGTGGCCGCGGCGCTTCGTATAGTCCATGATGCCCCCCATGTTCGCGAGCGTCACGAGATCGGTCGCCGACTGGTCGTGGAAAAAAGCAAACCGATACAGCCGTTGCGTGACAATCCGCTTGCCGCGAAAGGCGCGCCCCCCGGCCCCCGGACCGCCGGCGCGCGGCCGCGCCGCGGCCATCACGTCGTTGACGACAATGTCCTCCGGTTTGCGCAACAGATAGGTCCCACTGCCGCGACGCTGTTCGATCACGCCCTGGCGAATCAAACCGCGCAGGGCGAGCCGAACCGTGACGCGCGAAACGGATAACTCCTTGGCAATCCGCCGCTCCGGAAAGATGCGGTCGCCCACCTGCCAGCGCCCGCCTCGAATTTCCGACAATAACATGCGCATGGTTTCTGTCTGTTTCATGTAGACATAATACCAGTCTAATACCAAATTACAACGAATATTCCTCTTTATTTATCTTGTTGACGCGGCTCACAAAAACGAAGTAGCTTCCGAAGTGGCCTTGTAATGTGGAGTCACTATCCATACGCATATTGTGCAGCCTGTCACAAGCGGGGGGTCGCAACGTGAACACAAGACAACGACGCGGCGGAGTGCGGCGGAAGGATGGCGAGTCGAGCGGCAACGTTGCCGCCCGTTCGCGGCGGCGCGCATTCACAAGCGGCGCCCTGGCTGTAATGATCCTGTCCAATCTCGTTGCGGCATCAACCGCGCGGGCGGCTTATTATTACCAGACGGTGCTCGCCGACAGTCCGGACGCCTATTTTCGAATGGATGAGACCAGCGGGACGACGGCGGACAACGAAATCAACGCGCTGGAGACCGGGACCTACAGCAGCACGACATTGGGTGTCGCGGGTCCGCAGCCGTTGCCGTTCACGGCGTTTGAAGACAACAATCTCGGAGTGGAACTGGCCTACGCCGGGTTTGTCAACAATGGCCGACTTGATGTCAGCACGCTCTCTCTCAACAACGCGGACTACAGCTACGAGCTCTGGTTTTACGCGACCGCCCTGGGCCCGGGCGATGGGACGCAATACCTGGGTGGACGAGGCGATGCCTTCGGATACGACACGATCGGTATTGGTCCCGATGGGGGTGGGAACGGGCAGCTCTTTTTTTTCAACGGCGTGGGTGCGTTGATTTTTGATCCCGTCGTCTTTTCGGCGACGACCTGGCATCATATGGTGTTTACGCGCGACGACAACGCCATCGCCCTTTATCTCGACGGGTCGTTGCGCATGTCCGCGAACAACGCCAATTCGGCGATCACCTACACCCTGGCCAGCAACCCGGACCGGATCGTGGCCGGTCAGCGCCCGAACAGTGTCGCCACGTTCGGCGGGCGGCTCGACGAACTGGCGATCTACGACTACACGCTGTCCGACGAGCAGGTGGCCGCTCACTACCAGGCCGCTTTCGTCATCCCGGAGCCGTCCAGCCTGATGCTCCTGGGCGTGGGCGGGCTGATGGCTGCGGTCGCGCGGCGCAGGAAATTTGGGGTGTGATGCCCGTCGCAAAAGGGGGAGGTGTGGAACTGACGCCGGCGCCCCAAGGGTCCGCCGCCGAAAGGCGCCCCGGGGCAAGCGGATTCACGCTCATCGAACTCCTGGTGGTTGTCGCCATCCTCGCCCTGTTGACCGCGTTCCTCTTCCCGGCGCTCTCCCGGGCGCGGGCGTCAGGGAAAGCGACGCAGTGCATCGGAAATCAGAAGCAACTGAACCTCGCGTTACAGGTGTACGCGAGCGACAACAGCGGCTATCTGCCGCCCTACGGCGATATCGGTGCCTATGACCCGGCGCGGTGGTGGTATGTGCTCATCGGCCCGTACTTGAGGGAGGCACCCTATCAGTTTATGGGCTATAACCACATGCGCTGCGCCGCGGCGCCGACGGATCTGTTGTGGTGCTATGGCGTGAATTATGGGTACGGGACGAACAGTGTCTTTGCCTACGAGGGCAACCCCCCGAACTTTGGCGGCTCGCAAAACATCGCGCAGCTCTCCCCCGCCGCGATGCTTACGGCCGATTCCGTCTCCGTGCCGATTTTCTCGCCCGCCATCTGGCCGATGGGCTCGGTCGGCGAGCCCGGTGCTCTGTACAACAATTTCGATCCGCGTCACGACGACCATGCCGTCTGCGGTTTTGCCGACGGTTCGGCGCGGAAGGTTTCGCGCGCCGACTGGCTGAGCAATCAGGGCGGCCTCTGGAATCCGTAAGCCGTGCGCCGTTCGTTCTGCATCGTGTGGGTGGGGGCGATGGCGGTCGCAGGTCTTGCGATGGCGGACGGGTCCAAGTCCATTACCGCCTTTCGCGCGGAACAACCGCCCCGGCTGGACGGACTTCTGGACGACGCCTGCTGGCAGTCGGCCTTACGGGCGGACGGCTTCTCCAACCTGAGCAGGCCGGACGAACCCGCGCGGGACCAGACGATTTTCCGGGTGGCCTTCGATGACGAGGCGCTGTACGTCGGCGTCGAATGCCTGGAGTCGCGCATGGACCTGCTCCGGCGCGATCTCGCCGCGATGGGCGCCTCATTCAACTACGAGATCGCGGAGGCCATCGAAATCTTTCTCGATCCCCCGCGGGGAAAACGGTTCGCGCACCACTTCCTCGTCGGCGCCAACGGCGCGACCGCCAACGACAACGGCGACGCGCTGCAGGTCGGCGGGCTGCCGTTTTCCGCGGCGGTCGCCCTGGGGGACGACCGGTTCTTCATCGAGGCGGCGATCCCGCTGGCCAACCTGCATCTGACGCCGCGGACGGGCGCGACGTGGGGGTTCAACCTCAACCGCGCGCGCCAAGTCGAACGCGAAATCGCCGGCGGACCGAACGACAACGTCTACTCGTCCTGGCAAAACACCGGCGGCGCGTTCAACCGGCCCTCCCGTTTTGGAAGGTTGAACCTGGATCTGGACACGTCCCCCTACTGGTACGACGTGGCGCTGCTCGACGCGCCGGCCGCCGGAACGGACGTTGCGCGCTTTCGGATCGTCAACCAGACCGGCGCGCCAACCGAAACCAAAGTGGCCGTCCGCGTGGCCGGCGGCAAATCGGTTGAGCAAATCGTTGCGCTGGCGCCCGGCGTGCCCCGGATCGTCGAATTCTTCGGGCCGTTCCCGACGGGCGGGCACGGCGCGAACCTGACGGTGGAACTGCAGGATCTTCCGTCCCAACGTGTCGTGTACCGGGGCGCAAGCACCGCGGTGGACCGGACGCCGCCGCCCGGTCCCGCGCCGGCCTGTTCGAAACAGGATCGGGCCGACCGCTACATCGCCTTCGCAACGGACTACAACACTCCGATCCGCCGATCCACGCAGCCGGAGTTGAGCGAGATCGGGCGGCCGCTGGAGATCTTCGCCTCCCCCGGCGAGGACGAGCCGTGCATGCTCGGCGTGCGCACCCTCGATGGGGAGCTGCGGAACGTGACCCTCAAGCTGAAGGGCGACCTCGCAGGCCCATCCCGCGCCCGGATTCCCCGCGAGCGGGTGGACGTACGCGCGGTCACCGAAACCAAACACTGGACCGCGCGGGGGCGGGAATTCCGGTGGCGGCCCTGGCTTGTGGAGAAATCGTTGCCCGCCGTGCTCGCGGCCCATCGCACCTACTTCTATCTCCTCACCGTCCGTCTGCCGGCCGACGCCGCGCCGGGGACCTATACAGGCGAAGTGGAACTGCGGACGACCGGCGGGAAGACCCGCCGCATTCCGCTCTGGGTCACGGTCTGGCCCATCACGCTGCAGCAACCGCCCGACATGTGCTGGGCCTACTACTACGACAGCGATCGGCTGCCGCCCGGCTGCAAGAACCTCGTTTATCAGCGGAAAGTTTTCGGGGATATGGTGGCGCACGGGATGAACAACGTCAACGTCTACGGAAACCTCGGCGCAGACGGCGCGGTGGACGTATCGGGCGGCCCGCACCTTCCCATCCGGCCGACGGTGGACGACGCGCTCGCGGCCGGCTTGATCCGGCCGGAATTTCCGCTCATGACGATGGGGTTTCTGACCCACGCGCCCGCCGTTCTCGAGGCCGCGCGCGCGGGCGGCTGGCCACCGCTGCTCCAATACGCGTTCGACGAACCGAACAGCCCCGAGCGCATCGCCGAGGCCGAGGCCGGCCTCACCGCCCTGCGCCGCGATTACCCCGGAATCCAGACGGTCACGGCGATTTCCGAAAACGGCCTGAAGGCAATCGGACACCTCTATGACGTCTGGGTAGTCGAGGTCGGGTCGGTGTGCAGCCCGCTGGTCCGGGACGCGCTCGCCGAAGGCCGGCGCGTCTGGGCCTACAACTGCGCGGACAGCAAAGGCGACCTGGCCGCGAACCGGCTGCTCAACGGCCTGTGGAGCTGGAAGACCCGCGTCTCGGGTTTCTGGCAGTGGGCCTACACCGACAGCCGCGAAATCGTCCACCGCACGGGCAACGTCCTGCGCGACACCTTCGACGACGATCCGGATTCGATCTGGCCCTTCTATTTCGAGCGCCCCGACGAATGCAATCCCGCGTTCAGCTTTGTGCTGCCCGCGCCCGACGGGCCGGTGCCCAGCCTCGGCCACATCGGCCGCCGCGAAGGCGTGGACGATTACCGCTACACCTACACGTTGAGCCGATGGATCGAGGCCGTCCGCGCGCTGTCGTCCGCCGACGCCCAACAGGCGGCGGCCGACGCGGCGACGCTGCTCGCCGACATCGCCGGTCGCTTCGACGTCAACCCATGGGCCGCGGAGGATTGCGGTGACCAGACCATGCCGCGGGTCGCGCCCGCGCTCGCCGACGGCGAGTGGCGGCCCGCCCCGCGGATCCGGCCGGAAGACTACACCCGCTTCCGCCGGGAAATCGCCGGACGGATCATCCAACTTCAGGAAATCGAACGCGCCTACAACAGTCCCTCGGATGAATAGCCGCACCGCTCTCGCCATCGTCTGCGGGCTCGCTCTGGCCGGCTGCCGGGCGCCGACGACTCGTCCGCTGGCGGAAAACGACGTCCTGTTCTACGCGCCATTTGACGAGAGTTTGGACGCGGCGCAGTCGGGCGGGGCCGCCAGTCCGGTCGGTGTCGCCGGCACGAACCGGTTGGTGGATGGTCATCACGGACAGGGGCTGCTCATCGGCGGGGCCGGCAGCGGGGTCAGTTACCCGACCGCCGGCAACCTCGATGCCGCCGCGGGCACGGTCGCCCTGTGGATCAAGCCGGTGGATTGGCGTCAGGATTCCTACACCCGGTTCTTTTTCCGGGTGCATCAGGCCGGCGACGCAGCCGACGATGGTTTCCTCTGGCTTTACAAGCTGACCATTTCATCCGTTTGCTGGCTCGCCCAGCAACGTACGCCGCAGACGATGGTGTACATCCTCGCGCCGCGCGCGCCGGACTGGCCTGGCGGGGGCGACGAGTTCTTCGAATGGCAACAAGGCCAATGGAGTCATCTGCTGGCCACCTGGTCGGGCAACCAGATGAGCCTCTTCATCAACGGCCGGTATGTCGAGTCCACGTATCTACCGTGTGCGCAAATCTTGCCGCGCCTGGCGGACACATTTCTGGTGGGCGGTGCGAATCAAAAGGAGCAGGGCGTGCCGGACACGGTGATTGATGAACTCCTGATTCTGCGGCAGCCCGTCACACCCGAGCAGGCCCGGCTCATTTACGAAAACGGAATCGCCGCCTGCCGGCCGCCCGGCTCGCGAAAGCCGGTACTGCAACTGCAAGCGGCGTATTCGTACTCGAAAGAACGTGTGATTGCCACCGCCAGCCTGATGGGTCGCCGGCCGGACGACCTGAACGGATTGATGTTGTCGTACGAGCTTCTGCGTGGGACCAATTCCGCCGCCATCGCCCAGGGGACGATGCCCGTCACGGGGCTGCGGCAGACCATCACCGTCACGCCGCCGCCGCTAGCCGACGGCGAATACCGGCTCCGCGCCCGTTTGTCCGGCAAGGCCGGCGGCGATCATCCGCTGGCGGAAGCGGAACATCGTTTCCAGAAGCTCGCCAGGGCCGAATGGGCAGAAAATACGATCGGCGTCTGCCGGGATGTCCCCGCGCCCTTTACCGCGCTGGAACGACAGGGCAACCGCGTCACCTGTTGGGGGCGGGCCTACGATTGGGGTGCGGGCGCCGCCTTGCCGCAACGGATCAATGCCCAGGGCGCCGAGCTGATCGCGCGACCCATTTCGCTCGTGGCCGTGGTGGGCGGCGCGCGCTGCTCACTGGAGAACACGACGATCCGATGGGACGAGACTTCGCCCACGCGCGTCGCGTTCACGGCGGCAGGCCAACTCCAAGACGTGCCGGTTCAGGTAACGGGCTGGTTGGGATTTGACGGCTTCCTGTGGTGTGAGATTCAGGTCGGCGACCGGCGCACGCGGCCCCACCAGCGCCTGAGCAGCCTGGCCATCGAGATCCCCTTCCGGCGGGCCGTGGCCACGCTCGTGCACGGCCAACCGGCGGCGAGCGGCGCGCTCGGTGAATTCAACGGCCCGATCAGCGTCTCGCCCGTGATCTGGATTGGCGATGATAATCGCGGTCTGCAATGGAGCACGGAGGAGACCCGCGACTGGCATCTGCAAAATCCCGACAACATGGTCCGGCTCACGTTTCGCGGCGACGAAGCCGTGCTCCGGTTGACCCTGCTCGATCACGCCATCGAATCGGATCGCCCGCTCGCCTACACGTTGGGATTGCAGGCGACGCCCGTGAAACCGCTCGACAAGAATTTCCGCTCCTGGGAACTCAAACTGGCGAACAGCGCGGCCCGCCAACCCGGCTGGCAATACTGGTGGCAGAGTTGGAATCGCCAGACCGATACGGGGGCGGCCGGCCCCTACGGCTACAACGTGACGGGCCCGAAAGCGCTGGATGAGCTGCAGGCGTTCCACGCGCAGAACCTGCGGCCGTTTCTCTATTGGACCACCGGCACGCTCTGGGTCGGCGATCCCGTATTGGAAAACAATCGCGTCGAGTGGTCCGACTCCGTGCGCCGCATGTACGGCGGAGAATGGGATGGCTACCCGGATCCGTCGGGCGCCGACCCGTTCAACGCGGTGATGCTTTATCCGGACCAACCGGCCATTCGCGATTACTTGATCTGGCGGAATTGGCGGACGCTCACGGACAACCCTGCCCTGGCTCGGGGCGTGGCCGGATTCTATCTGGATGTCTGTCAACCGATGTGGAAGCGGGCCCGGGGCCGGGATGGCGATTATTACAATCGCTATACCCTGCTCGGCACGCGCGAATTGCAGAAGCGGTTTTACTGTATGCTCAAGCAGGATTGGCCTGAGATTCTTGTATCGAATCACCAATCGGCCGACACCGTTCTCAGCCAGTTGGCGTTTTCCGACATGCTGCTGACCGGCGAACATTTGCTCAACAATCCCAGGCTCGGCAAAGAACTGGGCTATTACCACGTGCTCTCACTGGACGCCCTGCGCGCCGAGTACACGAGTGCGAAGTTCGGTCTGCCGATCGTGTTCCTGCCGGAGACCCTCCACGCGGTGCTGGGCGACCCGGTGGCGGAGCAGAAAATTGCCGGCGTGGAAGGTCACGCATCTTCCGAGCATCTCGTCGGCCTGCTCTGGGTGCATGACATCATCCCGTGGATCGCCTACGTCAACAAGCAGCCCTTCCAGCTGGCGCTTCGGGCCAAGGAAGCATTCGGATGGGACCAGGACACCACCTTCGTGGGCTACTGGGAAACTAGCCCGCTACTAAACAGCAAGGCAGACCAGTCCCCCGTGATCACATCGTTTTTCCGGCGGAACGACAAGGTGTTGTTCGTGACGATGAACAATTCCGACGATGAGGCGCGGGTGGAGTTGCGGCCTGATTGGGCCGCCTTGGAGATCGAGCCCCCGGCAGCCCTCGCAGATGCGTACCAGGAGGAGGCGGCGAAGGTGCCGATGGAGAATGGCGCGGCCCGGTTCACCGTCAAGGCGCGCAATTTCCGCGCGCTCGTGACCGACTCCGGACCCCCGACAGCCAAGCCGACACCCTG
Source organism: uncultured Verrucomicrobiota bacterium (assembly GCA_964388845.1). GTDB lineage: Bacteria > Verrucomicrobiota > Kiritimatiellia > CAIVKH01 > CAIVKH01 > JAMLJG01. The sequence continues at coordinate 21,933 of CAYMCD010000006.1, read as the reverse complement.
AAAGAAACAGTCAAGAAAGGGGTCAGTCCTTGCATATTTGCAGAATTGCGCTTGTGTCGAGGAGTGATGCCTGAATAATATTTTTGCAGTACTGCTTTCCAATGCTGGTGAAAAGAGGCGTGTGAAGGTTTGATAATCATGGCTCTTTCCATGTGTGGAGAGACCATTTCTGAACTTAGCTGGCCGAAGCGGCTTGTCTATTGTCCAATAGCAGGTGCGATTGGGTGTCCATGGGTGCTTGCCCCCGGCTGGGAACGACTGATGGATCCAAATCCAGGCGTAAGCATAGACAAACAAATTCCAGCGCAACAGGGTGATCAGGCTGGAAAGCGCCCACTAAAAACGTGGACGCGTGTTGCAGGCGGTATACACGATCACGCGTCGGCTCGAGGCGCAAGATGCGTTGCAAGGCTTCGCGCTGCTGCATATCGGCAGGGCATTCAACTTGGGCATCGCGTTTCGCTGCGGGAAGGGGTTCGATGAAATCGAAAAGCACAGCAATCGTGTTTGACCCCCACCCTGACGATGCGGATTGGTGGACGGGCGGTTTGGCCCTGCTGCTCAGAGAAATCAACTGGGCGGTCACCTATGTTTGTGTCGGCCCCACAACAAGGAGAACCAGGGCGGATGCGAATCATTCCGCAAAAATACTGGGTGTTGACCGGCGTTTTCTGGAAATTCCCATCAACGGAAACGATCATCTGGCCCGTGACTTGAGAAAGACGGTTCCGGCCATCGTCAACCAACTGCACGGTAAGATGGTCTTTATTCCGCCCGTCTGCGATTACCACCGGGAACATGTGAGCTTGGCCCGTGAACTGTTCGCGCTGTTTCACTGGTCAGCCGGACTGGGTCTGGGCGAGATCGAGGTTTATGCCTATGACTCGCATGAGAATCGTCAACCGGTCGAGATTTTCATTGATATCTCCCATACTTGGGCCTTACAGCGCCAGGCGCTGGCCAGACACTCAACTTTCAAGCGTTCCAGCATCCCCGACAATACGCTGATCCGGATCAAGCAGGGTCGGGCGCAGATGCTGGGGGCAAGCATTCCGGCCGCGCCCGTGGAATATGCGGAGGGTTATCGGTTGCTGCAAGGGAACGCGAAATGGATTTCCTCACTGTCGAGACTATTGCCACGGCAATTCTATTTTCGGAGCGCGACCGGCCTCTTGGAACTGTGAAACGAACAGGTCGAGCCGGGTCGCGAAAATCAGAAAGGAGAAAGGGGTCAGTCCTTGCATACTTGCAAAAGAGAACTTGCGTTGAATGGCGGAGCCGGAATAGCGTCTACGCATGGCGCGCAAAATCAGAATTCAATATCCGGGCGCGGTATATCACGTGATCAGCCGGGGGGACCGGCGGGAGGAAATCTTTCGGTCTGACAGCGACCGCAGTTGTTTTCTGAACACCCTCGCGGAAGCCTGCGAGCGGTCGGGCTTTATCGTCCACTCGTACGTGCTGATGAAGAACCACTATCACCTGCTCCTCGAAACACCCGGGGGGAACCTCGTGGAAGGGATGCGATGGCTGCAGGGGACCTACACGGTTCGTTTCAATAGCCGGAACCATCTGGTCGGCCATTTGTTTCAAGGCCGTTACAAGGCCATTCCCGTGGATGCGGATCAGCCTGACTACTTCCGGTTGCTGAGCCATTACATCCATTTGAATCCCGCGCGCGCGAAACTTCTGGGCGCAGAACATCCATCGTTGTCCGCATATCCTTGGAGCAGCTACAGGGCGTTTCTGAGCGGAAAGCCGCTCCCTCCATGGCTTGCCCGCCGCCGAGTGTTTGGTTCCCTGGGCTTGGGCGGCGAGGGTGCTTCGGACCGTCGCCGTTATCGCGCTTTGATGGATTTATTGGTCCGTCAGTTGCACTCCGGGAATGACCGGGAAGAGCTGGAGAAGGAGTGGCGCGTGGTTCGGCGCGGCTGGTACGCGGGCGACCAGACTTTCCGGGAGCGATTGGAGGCATTGGCGGACAATGCTGTCAGGGGCAAGCATCGCTCTTCCTATGATCGAACCGCGCTGGCGCATCACGACGAACGGATGGCCGAGCAATGGCTGGAAAAGATTCTGACCGTATTGTGCGTGGATCGGGAAATGATCAAGGCCCTGCGGCCATCCGATCCATTGAAGCAGGCAGTGATCTGGTTCTTGCGCTGTCATAGCGTTGTCACCGCAGCATGGTTGGCCGCCCGCGTGAGAGTTGGCCATGCGAGCAACGTCAGCCGCGCGGTATCCGCGTTTCGCAGCCCGACCGACCGGAGTCGGCAGCAGATCAAGAGAAGGATTCTGCAAGCCTGCAAGGACTGACCCCTTTCTGTGCCTGACCCCTTTCTGTGCTCTTTTCTGCTCTGACCCCTTTCTGATGACCAGTTGTTGGTAAGTGGTTTAGGTGATTTGCTGCGGAAATATTCAGCACACTTTTGCTAAACAACCATATTATATGGGGATATTTCACACGCGGCAGCGGGATGGAGCAAGGAAATACTGATTGACAGGCTGACCACTTAGTATAGTGTGGTGCACATGGATGCGGAGGTGCGAGTTGCCGATAGGTTTCTGCTGGACTCATCCATTGAGTGGAGTCTGGGGCAACCCCCCAGCATGGCGGGCTTGAGGCTGAAGTCGGAACGAGAGCTGGCAACCCTGCTGCGCACAGAGCGGACCCATGTCCGCCAGTCCATTCGCCGGCTGGTAAAGAAGGGCATTCTGGTGCAGCGGCACGGAAGCGGCACGTATGTCAGAAAAGTGCCCAGATTTTCCGACAATGCGGAACGCATGCTTCCCCCCCGTGTGTCTCTTTTGTCCGCCGAGGCGCTGTTTGCGGAGGCGGGCAAGCCGCACACCCGGCGGCGAGTTCATGCGGCACATCGGCAACTCCACCTGGGACTATGGAGTCACATACAAACGCCGAGCGAGTCCGAGAAATTGTTTCTCGACGGCGTCATTCAACAGACCAGGGAGTCCGGACACCAGGTGACCCTGCACTCGGTGGTTGAAAAACCCGGAGTCCTGCTGTCCGTCGAGAATCTGGCGGAACTACTGAAGCGCCATCCCTGCGACGGCTATCTGATGCTGTCCGGCGCGGCGGAGATTTTCTCCCGCGCCATCGGCGGCGTCCGCCCGCCGACAGTCTTCATGGGCGTGCCCAACGCGCTGATGGAGTATCAGCCGATGATCCAGGTGGACTTGCTGGAGGCGGTGACGCGCGCCATTCGGCGGTTTGCAGCGGAAGGATACACGCGCATAGGCATGATCGGACTGGACTCCGAAACCGATACCGCGCGCCCGGCGCTGATCGCGTACGAACAGGCCATGTCCCAGATGGGCTCAGACTACCGGGCGAGCGATGCCTGCCGGCTGGGTTGCGGCGCGGTGGCACGCGGGATCCAACGGATGTTCCTCCGCGCGGATGCGCCGGACGCGTTGTATGTGGCGGATGACATCGTGCTCCGGGAAGCCGTCCCGGCCCTCGCGGACGTGGGCCGGGAGCCGGGGCGCAACCTCGGCGTGATCACCCTCTCAAACCAGGGTAATTCGCTGCCGCCGGGATACGACTGGAGCCGTCTGGAGTTCAACCCCGCCGGCGTGGGGCGCATGGCGGCGGATATCTTATTGCGAGTGATCGAAACCGCCGGCGAGGAGATGTTTTCATTTACGCATCAGGCGGCGTGGCGGGAGGGAAAGACGTTCCGCCGCCCGGGCGCGTCGGACGGAGGCCTGGATCTTACGACACCGGCTTCAGCCGTCATGGGATCGCTCGCTATTCCGCGGGGAAACGAATCGCTTCAATAGCGAACTGGGGGGGCAACGATGAAAAGCAACAAGAGATCAACGATGGTCGCGCTCGCGCTGGTTGTATTGATGGGCGGGTGGCCCGCTGCCAAGGCCACCGCGTCCGTGCTCTTTTCCGACGACTTCAATCGGGCCAACAATACGACCATCGGCACGGGCTGGACCGAAATGAACAATCAGAATTGGTCCATCTTGAGCCAAACCGTGGTCATGCAGGTGTATGAGCCGGCGAACGCTCCGTCCATCCTGGAATACACGGGGCTGACCATGCCGGGCCAGTACTCGATCGCGTCAGATGTGTCGCTGGATGCCTCCGGCTATCTGAACGGACTGGCGTTCAACATCCAGAACGTCACCAACTACTACGCGCTGCGTTTCATGGCAAACGGAGACACGACCGGTTTTCTTCAGCTGCTCAAGTATGTGGATGGAACTCCCAGCGTGCTGGCCAGCACGGCCTCCTTCGCGGGAATCAGTCCCCTCGTCTGGTACCGGGCGACCGTGTTTTCGTCGAGTCCCGGATCGTTTACCTATGAGATATCCAACGGCTCAACGACACTGCTGGCGGGCTCCGCGACAGACCTCGGCACTCCATTCACGGGGGGCTACGGCGGGCTTTATACCGGTTCGATCGGAGGCAACTTCGACAACTTCGAAATTAATGTGATCCCCGAACCGAGCATGCTGTCGTTAATCATCCTCGGCGCCGCGCTGTTCCGGAGGAAGCTCAAAGGCATTGCGTGATTGAAGCGGTGAGCGCGACAGGCGTGCCACGCGCCGTGACGGATCGAAAGTCTGCGACTAACGTATGGCATTGCATCTAGCCCGAAACCAGACGAAACGTCGGTCCGGGGCTGCCCACGAAGCAGATCAACGTCACTTCGGGGCACGCTTGGGTCGTGGCGCGAAGCGCCGCCGCATCATCCAGCTGCACGCGGGGCGCGCAACACACGGGCTGGAAGGTTTCACATTGATTGAGCTCCTGGCGGTGATCGCAATTCTCACCCTGCTGTCAGCCGTTCTATTGCCCGCGCTGTCAAACGCAACCGAGAAAGCCCGTGCAGGTGCTTGTTTAAGCAATCTCCGGCAGCTCGGGGTGGCACTGCTGATGTACAGCGCCGACACCGACGGGGCGGCGGTGCCCACCCTGTACCCATCGAACGATCCGTCCGACCTGCCGACCTGCCCGTCGGGCTGCAGTCTCTGGTTTCGGACTCTGGAAAAGGCCGGCTATGTGACGGATTACTGCCGGCAAGAGTGGCTCGAACGCGTCAACGGCACCGACCGGCAGTATCGGTGCCCTTCCAATCGCAGCATCGGCGACTATAGCGCCAACTGGAACTATGCGATGAATTACTACTCGTTCCCGGCGATCAACGATACGGCGTCCAATCCCAGCGGCACGTTTCGCAAATTGTCCACCGTACGGAATCCCTCGTTGCGGATGTGGCTCAGCGAGCCGGCCAACGGCGATCCCGGCTATTTCATAGCCTACTTCACCCAGGATCTTGAACCCGAACGCCACCTCAATGCGGTGAACTGTCTGTACGTGGACGGCCATGCCGGATCGGTTGCGAATCCGGGTCCCCGCTACACCTTCGGCACGCCGCAATACGCGGACTTCATCGGCGACAGCGTCAACTAACCTCAACCCGCCCCGTCGGAGATCCGCCATGTGCCCAACCCTTCGCACGCACCTCAGTCGCCATCCGGGCCGGGAGCCATCGCCCATGACCCGTCCCATGGTTCGACGTTTTCTCGCCGCCGCCGCCGCGTGGGCGCTGGCGGGCGACGCGACGGCGGACGCGACGGTGGCTCGGGACCTCGTGGTCGAACAGACGGCGAACGCCGTTTCGGCCGCAGGCCTGCTGCGCATCGCGGGCGCCTTTAAGCAGGCCGACGACGGCCGTGTCGTGATTGAGGCGGAGGAGCCGACCCGTTTTGTCAGTCAGGACGAGAAGAATCCGCTGCGGACATTTCCGTCCGTGAGGGCGGACGGCGTCCGCGCCGTCGCATACCTCAAGCGGGGCTGGTATGAAATCGCCGTCACCCGGCCCGCCCGGCTGGTTCTCTGGTATCGCGCGTACATCCCGTCGGTCGGCCACTGGAATCATACGGAGCAGCTTGATGCGATGCCGCTGGTACAGGTGGTGGACAGCAACACCGCCGATGCCGCTGACCCGAACCTGAGCCGCTGGGTCTGGAAAAGGGGCGCTGCCTACGAGTTTTCCCCCGGCATTCACACGTTCGCGCTCGATTGGCAGGGCGGCGCCCAGCTCGATCAACTGGCGTTTCTATCCGAGGGAATGGAGCCAACACTGGACGCGGCGCTGCCGCCCACATTCGGCGCCACAGCCCGCATGGGAACGGCAACCACGGCCGAGTTCACGCTGCTCCCCGGCCAGGTGGCGAAGCGCCTGCGTTACGCGGTGGAACCTGCGAACGGCCATGTCGCCGCCCGCTTCTCCGCCGACGGCGGGCAGACGTGGACGGCGCTCCCGGAGGATGGATCGCTCACGGCCGAAGGCGCGCGTTTGCGCTTTCAACTGATCCTGATGTCCGCCGCCGCGCGGGCCTCGCCCACCGTGCATGGGCTATCCCTGGAGATTCAAAAACCCGGCGACACCGTCCGGTTGGATGACGCGACGCGCGCCCGCCTGTGGCGGGATTCTTCGCTGGAACTCGTTCCCGCCCACTGGACGGGCCTCCGTCCGGGGCCCTCGGGCTGGGCGCTTGCCCGGCCCGCACAGCCGGACGAGACGGGCACGATCTGGCTGGATGCGGTCCAAGCGGATCAACTCATCCTTGCGCCCAAGCAGGAGTCGTGGGTCGTTGACGATCCGGACGCCGTCACCGGCCGGGCGGTCTATCAGGGCGTTCTCAACCGCAATCTGATCAGCTTCGATGTCAGCATCCCCGCGGCGCAGCTGTACACGCCGTGGTTCCGCGTCCGGCTCGCGCGGCCGAATCTGGAGCGCACCGGCGACCTGGGCGACAGGTCGCCGTACTTCCCGTCCGTGACCTATCAATTCGACCGGCAGACGCTCAGCCAGGTGGAGTGCGCCGGGGTGTCCAATTTTCCGGGGCAGGGCTTTCTTCGCCAGGAATGGGTCTGGCTCCCCGGCGTGGCTGCGCCCGTGGAAGCGGGCGAGCATACCTTTCGCGTCCGGGCCGGTCTCGACTACGCGGCGCTCGACCGGATCGCCCTCGTGCCGCATGACGCCCCCACCCCAACGGGGCGCGGCGGCCAATCGCCAAGGGCTACGGCGACCACCGGCGAGATTGTCTTCCAGCCGCTCGATTTCTTGAAGATGGAGGATATTCCATCTCCCGCAATCGCCGGTGACATCAACGGCGGCTCGTTCAGCTACAGCATCGCGCCCGACGACGGACGGCTTCGCGCAATCGTGCGGCCCGACCCGGACGGACGGTCGCCCCGGATCGAATCGTGGCACATCGGCCGCGATGCCGACGAATCCCAGGCCATCGCCCTCACCAACGCCGAACAGACGATCCTCTTCGATGCCGCGACGGGGACGCTCGTGGGGTGGCGGGCGGCGGAGGCGGGCTGGATCATCCCGGCCGGCGGGCGCCAGCCGCTTTTCGCCTTCGCCATCGGCGCCGGCAGCGAAGCGTTGATCCGCAGCGTCCCCAAGGCGGGCGATCTGATCAGCCAGACGGTGGAGACCGCTCCGGATTACACCGCGCTCGCGCAGGAATATCAAATGGCCGGCGGGAACGTGCGCGTCTCCGTGCGCATCGAGTTGCCCCGGCAAGGCCTCTCGCGCTGGTCCATTGAGATTCACAACGGCTCAGGGCTGGAAATCCGCAACGTCGAGTTCCCCACCCTGGCCGGCATCCGGGTGGGCCGCGATCCGGAGCAGTTGAACACCGTCGCGGTCTGCAACTCCTCCACGGCGGATATGCCGGGCGCGCCGTTTGGCGTCGTGGGGGGACGCCCGCTCGCATCGTGGTATCCGGGCTGGTACAGCATGGGGTGGCTCGCGCACTACGGCCCCCAGGGTACGTTCACCGCCCAGGTGCGCGACCAGGACGGCGTCGGCACGCTCATCACCCCGGACAAGGATCCCCTCTCAACGGCGATGCAGTGCGGTTTCAATCGGCGCATCCGGATCGGTCCGAATGAACGCGGCGGCGGACGCTACGAACTCGGCTGGCATCGCGGCGACTGGCATCGCGCGGCGGACCTCTACAGCGCGTGGGCGCATTCCTGGATGGATTTCTCGCGGGTCAACTCGAACTGGACGCGCGACGCCGACGGGTGGGTCGCCGGCTGGCACTACGCCTCCGGCGCGCCGGCGGCGCGATACATGACACATCTGGCGCCGGAAATGGAATGGCTCGGCGCGAACTATTTCCAGCACTTCGGCAGCTCCATGGACGGCTGGTGGAGTCAGTGTTACTTCCCTCTGTTGAATCCCCGGTACGGCACGCTGGAAGAATTCCGCGCCGCGCACGCGCAATCCCGCCGGCGGGGCGTGTATCACACCTATTACATGGGGTCGCGCGGCTGGACGGACGCCTTCGATGATTCGCCGTTCATCCACGCGACGCCGCGCAGCCTTCTGCCGGCGGAGGTGGAGTATCCGCCGAAGGGCTTCGGCGCGCGCTGGGGCGCCAGGGACCAGTCCGGCAACCTCCAACCGTGGGGCTACACCGGCGGGCCCGACATGATGCTGTGTCCCGCCTCCCCCGCCGGCCAGGATCACCAGGTGCGGGGCATCGCGCGCCACTACGGCGAGCTGGCCGGCGCCGACGGCGTCTATTCCGACGAGGCCTGCGGGTACACCGAATGTTACGCCACCGACCATGAACACGACAGCCGGCACGGACTGTGGACTTCCCCGCAGGGCTTGCAGGCCGCCTACCGCCGCACACTCGAGATCGCCCGCCCGCGCAACGCCGATTTCTCCATCGCCGTAGAGGGCTGTCCCGACCAACTGCTCCAATACGCGGACTTCGGCCTCTACGTCTTCACGCCATACTGCGACGGCGCGCCGTTTCTCTACACATTCCCCGAGGCCAAACTTCTCCGCGGGGCGGCCAATCCGGACGGGATCTGGTGCCGATCCCGCGAGGAATACACGCGCTTCATCAGCCTGTTTCTCCGCTACGACACCGTCATCGGCGGCAACTCGCGCCCGTTCTTCGCCCATCGAAAACGCATCAAGGACTGGATGTACCGCGGCCGGTTCATGGACGACGTGGATCTGACCGTGAGCCGGCCCGGCGTGATCGCCAAGTGGTTCCGCCGTGACACGGCCACGCACCAGGGCGCGTTGGTGAACATCCAGAACGAAGGCGCGATCAGCAACGCGACCGTGCGCATCGAGTGGCCGGGACTCAAGGCGGCGCGCAGCGCGTTCGCCTATCTCCTGGACGAGGAGGAGCTGGTGACGGTGGAACTCCGCCGGGAGGGCGACGCCGTGATCGTCGCGGTTCCGCCGGCCCAGGCATCCAGCCTCCTCATCCCCGCGAGTTTCACCGAAAAGGAGGCGATCCGCGCTTTCGCGCTGTGGCCGCAGGAGCAGGGCGCGGACCGGCTCGTGGTCGCGCTGGCAAACATTTCGTCCACGGATCGCGACATCTTGCTCGCGTATGAGCTTCCCGCGGGCGTGACCCTGCGGGACGCCCCCGGGCAGGTGAAGGCGCCGGCGGGCCAGGTCACCCGGCTGGAAATTTTCATGGACGGCCTCGCGTCCCTGCCGGCCCGCAGCCCGGTCCGAGTTCGGGTTCGGGATCGGGAGCACGAGCAGGCCCTCGCCTGCATTGTCGGCGCCCCGCTGGACAACGCCGGGTTTGAGACCGACTCGGCCGGCCAGGGCACCCCCGACGGCTGGCGAACGATGGGACACTACTGGTTCACGCATCTGCTCCAGCAACCGGAGATTCCGTTGAATCTGCATCACGCCGACGGCGTCATGGATCCCGCGAATCCGGCCGAGGGCCACTACGCGCTGCGCCTCGATGGCGCGGTGACGCTCCCGAACTACTGGCCCGTCCGCTGCAATCCCGCACTCCGGAACGATCCGGCGTACCAGCCGCCGCCGCGGCCCTGGCATTTCAACACCGCGCACGAAGTGCTGCTGAAACCGGGCGCGCGCTACCGGGTGTCGTTCCAGCACCGGCAGGCGTCCGACGACGGTTTCCTCGAAGTCCGCAGCACGCCCTACGGCGAGGAGTACGCGACCGTTCCCGCCGTGTTTCCGCCACAGCGCGCCCAGGCGCCCCAGGGCAGCCGCGACTGGCAGAAGCACTCCTTCGAATTCACGGCGCCGTCGGACCATCGGCGCGTGGATCTCGGGTTCATCAATCACTCGACGCAGCCCGCCTGGATTGACGCCGTCAACGTCCAGGTCATCGAGCCCGCAAACGACGGCCCATCGCCGTGATTCCAGAACAAAATATTGATACCGCCATAATACCAAACAACAGGACGAAAAGCATGATTTTCGTCCTTCTAGCCCATTATATTGTTGACGCGACGACCCGCAAAATGATGATGCGCGCGTTGGTATGTCCGTGCGGTATTATTACGGAGGACTCACAATGTTGATTCTTGAAAGCGATTGCAGTCGCGCCGTGATTCCGAAAATACAGCGGGGCACGGACGTTCCCTTCATGGCCGCAGCGATTCTTGAACACCGCGGAGCGACCCGCTGAGTTTCGTATGAACATCCACTCATTTCCCAATCGGGCGATTCATCTGGATTTCCACACCATGCCGGGCGTGCATGACGTGGGGCGCGATTTCCGCGCCGACGAGTTTGCCCGGACATTGAAAACGGCCGGGGTCGAGTACATCACCGTCTTCGCCCGCTGCAATCTCGGCTTCGCCTATTACCCGACGAAGATCGGCGTCCGGTATCCGGGGTTGCGGGTGGATTTGCTCGGGCAGATGGTGAAGGCGTGTCACCAGCAGAAAATTCAGGCCGTTGCCTACTTCAATGCCGGCCTCGACCACGAACACGCGCTGCGCCACCGCGAGTGGTGCAAGATGGACAGGAACGGCGTCGTGCACGACCACAAGGAGATGGGTCACTTCTTCCGCAAGCTGTGCCTCAACACCGGCTACCGGCCGCATTTGCTGGCGATGGTGAAAGAGGTTCTCGACCGGTATCCCGTGGACGGAATCTTTCTCGATTGTTTTCATCTCACGCCCTGCTACGGCGTCGAGTGTCTCGATGGGATGAAACGGGCCGGCCTGAATCCGCTCGACGACCAGCATGCGCAGGAATTCTGCTGGCGGGTGACCGACCGTTTTCGTGAGGACGTGAACCGGCTGGTCAAGGCGCGCCGTCCGGGCATCAAGATCTGCTTCAACGGCCTGCCGTACGGCTGGCAGCCGAAGCACATCGAATTGGAGGTGTTGCCCACCGGCGGCTGGGGCTACGACTCGTTGCCCTGGCAAATCCGCTACGCGCGCACGCTGGGCAAACCGTACTTCACGATGACCGGCCGCTTCCACGGCGGCTGGGGCGACTTCGGCGGACTGCGCCCGGCGCACTCGCTGCTGTTCGACCTCTACTATTCCATCGCCAACGGCGGCACGTGTTCGGTGGGCGATCACCTGCACCCGCGCGGGCGGTTGGAGCCGGCGGTGTACGGGCTGATCGGCCGGGTCTATGACCAGGTCCGCCAGCTCGAGCCGTGGACGTCGGGCGCGACTCCGGTGACCGAGATCGCGGTGCTCAATCCGCGGCTGCGCCGGTGTCCCGGCGACCAGGCGATTGATTTCTCCGGCATCGCCGGCGCGACCCGGATGCTGAGCGAACTCAAACACCAGTTCGACCTCGGCGACGGCGACGGCGATCTCGCCGGCTACCGGGTGATCGTCCTGCCGGACGACGTGGTGGTGGACGCCGGGCTGAAGCGCAAGCTGCAGCAACATCTGCGGCGCGGCGGCATTCTCATCAGTTCCGGAGCGGCCGGGCTCAATCCCGGCCGCACGGGGTTCGCGCTGCCGGAGTACCGGATCGCCTATGCCGGTCCGGAGCCGCACGATCCGACGTTCTTCGTGCCGGCCCGCGAGGTCGCGCGCGATCTGCCGGAGATGCCGCTCACGATCTACACGCCGGGCGTCGTCCTGCGCGCCAAACGCGGCGCGCGCGTGCTGGCCCGGCTCCACCGCTCGTATTTCCAGAAGGCCTCGTGGGACCGCTATCACGAGCATCTCTACACGCCCCCGGACCGGGACCTCAACCGCCCCGCCCTCGTGCGGTGCGGCAACGTGTTCCACTTCAGCTTCCCGATTTTCACGGCGTACTTCGCCGATGCCGTGGTGGCCTACAAGCACCTGCTGCGAAACTGCCTCGACCGCGTGTTGCCCGAACCGCTCGTGAAAGCGCCGGGCCTGCCGTCGTTCGGGCAGGTGACCGTCACCCGGGCCGGGCCACGGCGGCTGGTGCACGTGCTGACGTATGTTCCCGAACTGCGCGGCAAGAAAACGCAGATGATCGAGGAACCGATCGCGGTGCGCCACGTCGAGGTGAGTCTGCGCACCGACGGATGGAGGCCGCGCCGCGTGTACCTCGCGCCGACGCGCGAGCCGCTCGAATTCCGGGTCCACGAAAACTACCTGACCACCGTCATTCCCGAGGTCAACGGCTATCAACTTGTCGTGTTCGAACGTTAGCATCATCCCTACAACAACAAGGAAAGCAGTCATCCGATGAAGACCATGAAAGCAGTCATCGCCCAAGGCGGCGGCCGCGTCGCGCTGGCCGACGTGCCCGTGCCTCGCCCCACCGATTATCAGTGCCTGTGCAGGATAGACGCCTGCGCCACGTGCAGCGGCACGGATCAGAAGATTGTCGCGGAGGCGCTGCCCTGGAAGCAGGACTATCCCGGCATCCTTGGCCATGAAAGCGTCGGACGCGTGATCGAGGTGGGCGCGAAGGTCCGGAATATCCGGGTGGGCGACACCTACCTGCGGCCCACGGCGGCCTATCCCGGCGAAAGGCTCGGCGACTTCTTTTCGCTGTGGGGCGGCTTCGCCGAGTACGGCGTCGTGACGGACACGCAGGCCCTGCGCGAGGACCAGCCGGCGGCTGTTCCGAATCCGTACTGCATCTTCCAGCAGCGGATTCCGGCCGACGCGGCCATCGGCCCCGCGGACGCGACGATGCTGATCACGCTCAAGGAGTGCGCCAGCTTCGTGGCGAACGCCGGCGCGAAGTTCAACACCTCGCTCGCGCTCCTCGGCAGCGGCCCGGTCGCCGCCGCGATGGCGTACTTCGCCAAACTCTACGGCCTCTATCCGGTCATCGCGATCGGCCGGCGGGACGAGCCGCTCGCCCAGCTCCGGGCGGTCGGCGCGGATTTCACCGTCAACAATGCGCGCGAGGACATGGTCGCCCGGGTCAAGGAGCACACCGGCGGCAAAGGGGTGAACCTCGTGATTGATTGCGCCGGCGACGCGGCGCTGATCACGGCGGCCGCCGGGCTGCTCGCGCCCAACGGCCGGCTCGCGCCGTACGCGGTGGGACACGAATTCGTGTACACCGTGGATCGCACGAAGGGACCGGGTCCGTGGGAGTTCGTGTTCGCCGGGCCGAACGAGGAGCTCGCGCATCAGTACCTGCTCGATCTCCACCGGCTGAAGGCGCTGCCGCTTTCGGCGTTCCATTCGCACCGGCTTCCGTTCCGGCAATTCGTCGAAGGGTTCGAACTGCTGAAAAACAAGAAGGCCTCCAAAATCGTATTTGAAATGGGTTCCTGATCATGAACGAACTGAAAACATCCGCCGTCATTTTTCCCGAAGCCAACAAGTTCGAGATGACCGAACTGCTGCTGGAGTCGCCCGGCCCGACCGACGTCGTAGTCCGCACGCTGGTCTCGGCCATCTCGCCCGGCACGGAACGCTGGATCCTGCGCGGCAAGCACATCGGCACGACCTTCCCCTGCGCGCCCGGCTATCACCGCATCGGCATCGTCGAACATTGCGGCGCCGCCGTGGACCGGCTGCAGGTCGGCGACGTGGTGTACGGCTCGGCGAATCGCTGGAAAGGCGGCATCGCTTCGATGTGGGGCGCGCACGTCGGGCTGGCGGTGGGCGACCAGGCGGGCTACCGGTTCCTTTCGGCCACGCTGCCCGGCCGGTACGAACTGGAGGCGCTGTCGTTCACGATTCTCGCCAGCGTGGCGCACCGCGGCGTGCGGTTCTGCGAGGTGCGTCCGAGGCAGAAGCTGCTGATCATCGGCGCCGGCTTCCTCGGCCTGTGCGCGGCGCAGCTCGCGGCCCACCGGGGCGCGGAGGCGGTCCTGCTCGATCTCGATGACGACCGGATCGCGCTCGCGAAACAGTTTACCCCGCACGCGCTGCGCTCGGATGACCCCGCGCTGGCGCAGAAATTAAAGGAGATCGCGCCGGGCGGCTTCGACCTGCTGTACGACACGGTCGGCCACGCCGCGACGACCGACAAACTGGTTCCGCAGGTGCGGCTGCAGGGAATGGTCCTGTTGCAGGCGCAATACTTCGACCGGCACTGCTGCGCGATTGACCTCGATCAGATCAAACTGCGCGAGCTGACCCTCAAGACCACGTGCGGCTTCGACGGGTTGGACCTGGCGGAGACCACGGCGGCGATCCGCGAGCGCATCCTGCAGGTGGCCCCGACGATCACGCACCGGTTCGAGGCGCGGGACGCGCTGAAGGGCTTCGAGCTGCTGCACGCCGGCAAGCCGTTCAACATGGGGATCGTCATCCGGTGGGACGAGCGGGTACGATGACGGACCGATTGTGAACGAGTTGATCCGAATCTGGCGGTCGCCGCGGAGCGCCTTTGGGCGCTTCCTGCGGCGGCCGGATGCCCGCCGGGAAGAGACGGTGACCGCGCTGGACGCCTACAGCGAGGCGGAGCTGGCCGGCATCGCGGCGGCGGGTTTCAACGCGATCTGGGTGCACGGCAATCTCAACCACATCGTCCGCACCCGCGCGCTCCCCGAGTTGGCGCCCGACGCGGAATTGCACCAGGAACGATTGACCGCCCTGGTGTCGCGCGCGGCGCGGCACGGGATCCGGGTGTTCCTGTTCTGCCAGCCGCCGCGCGCGGTCCCCTGCGAGGATGCGTTCTGGCAGCATCATCCGGATGTCGCCGGCCAGCTCGAATCGGTCGCCGTGGAAGACAGCCGGGCGGAAGTCGCGGTGTGGTCGCTGTGCACGTCCACCGCGAAGGTGAAGCAGCACCTGTTTCAAGCGGCGGCGGAACTGGCCCGGACCGTGCCGGGCCTGGGGGGCCTGATCCTGATCACGGCGTCGGAATATCCGGCGCACTGCTGGTCGCGGCGCGGCCGCGTCATCCAGGGCGACGGCACACTCGCGGACGCGGAGATGGCGTGCCCCCGCTGCGCCGCGCGACGGCCGGGCGATGTGATCAACGAGATCATCCAGCTCATCCGCGACGGCGTCCGGTCCGTGACCGACGACTGGACCCTCATCGCATGGAACTGGTCGTGGACGATGTACCTGCCCGCGCCCTGCGAGGAAATCATCGCGGCCCTGCCCGAGGACGTCGTGCTGCTGGCGGATTTCGAGCGGGGCGGCCGCCGGGTGATTGCGGGGAAGGAGCGGATCATTGACGAATACTCCCTCGCCTACGCGGGACCCTCCGAGTCCTTCCGCTCGGCGCTGACCGCGGCGCGCGGGCGCGGGCTGGCGGTGATGGCCAAGCTGCAATTCGGCACGACGCACGAGCTGGCCACCGTGCCCAACCTGCCCGCGATGGACAACGTGTTCGCGAAGGCGGAAGCGATCCGCGCACTCGGGCTGGCGGGCTTCATGGGGTGCTGGAATTTCGGCAATATGCTCACGGCGAACACGGCGGGCTTCAACGCCCGCCTGTCCGGGACACTGCCCGCGCCGCGCGACGAAGCGCTGCGAACATTCGCCGCGCAATACTTTCCGGGTTGCGACGCCGCGGGCGTGGCGGAGGCCTGGCGCCACTTCGGCGCGGCGCTGGAACACTATCCGTTTTCGATCCCGCTGCTCTACAGCGGCCCGGCGAACTTCGCGTTCATCCTGCCGATGCAGCCCGGCCCGCTGACGGGCAAGCCGGTGGGCCGGTCGTGGCTGCTCGACGAGCGCGGGGACGACATGGCCGCCGCGCTGGCGGAGTACTCCCTTGAAGAAGTCATCGCCCAGTTTGAACAGGTGGCGGAACAGTGGGCGGTCGGGGCGCGGCTGTTGCGCGCGGCCCTGCGCCCGTGCAGCGACGCCCTTGCCCGCGAGGAGTCGGACACCGCCGCCGTCTGCGGGCACATGTTCCGGAGCACGGCGAATTTCTGCAAGGTGTACCGGCTGCGGCGCGCATGGGAAGACCGGTTCCTGCCGGACTACCAGGCGATTGTCGAGGACGAACGGGCCAACCTGACGGAGGTGCTTCCGATTCTGCGGCGGGATCCGCGCTTCGGCTATCACATCGAGGCGCACGGCTACCAGTACGACGCGGATCGCGTGGCCGCCAAGCTCCTGGAGCTGTCGCCGGGCCCGGCGGACAAGGTCGCGGTCCCGGCTTCGCCAGGACATCACGGCGCGGCGCTATCGCCAACAGACCGGATATGAGCAGCTCAACAACCCTTTCAGTTCGCGCCGCCGCCCGCCAGGTTCGCGGCGCTGGTTTCCACGAAAATTTAGAAGATCCACCCCCTGAAGGAGAGCGAACCCATGCCGAGCATACCTGATCAAGAATACAAGCAACGCCTGCAACGATTCCAACGAAACATCCGGGCCGCCGGTCTGGACGCGGCGCTGGTTCACGCCAACGAGGCGGACTTCGCCCACGTCCGCTATCTGTCGGAGTACTGGCCGACGTTCGAGGCGGCCGGCGTGTTTGTGCCCGCCACGGGACAGCCGGTCCTCATCATCGGTCCGGAGAGCCAGACCTATGCCGAGGGACGCAGCAAAATTCCCCGGATCGCGAAGATGGTCGAGTACCGCGAGTCGGCGGAGCCGGAGTATCCGGGCATCCCCGTGGCGACCTATCCGGACATCGTCAAGCAGGCCATGGCGGGACGGCGGCTGAAGAAGCTGGGTCTGGTCGGCTTCTCGATCATGACCCTGCCGGTGTACACGAGCTTGCAGCGGACGCTGCCCGGGGTGGAGTTGATCAAGGCCGACGACACGCTGGTGACGCTGCGCTTCGTCAAATCGCCGAACGAAATCAAGTGCATCCGCCGCGCCTTCGAGATCAGCGAGAAGGCCGTCGCGGCCATCCTGAACGAGATCCGGCCGGGCATGACCGAATTGCAGGTCATCGGCATCGCGCAGCGCGAAATCTACAAGCACGGCGGCGAGTACGAGGGGCACGCGTTGTACTGCTTCTGCGGGCGCGCCACCAACAACGCGATCAGCCGGCCGACCCACAACAAGATCCGCCGCAACGAGGTGATCCAGCTCAACATCGGCGCCCGCGTGGGCGGCTATTCGTCCAGCGTGGGCGCGCCCATCTCGATCGGGAAGCTGCCGGACCGCAAGCGGCGGCTGGTGGAGTTCGGGCTGGAGGCGCATCACAAGACCTGCGAGCTGATGAAGGCTGGCAAACCCGCCGCCGACGTGGTGCGGGAGTACGAGGAGTTCGTCACCCGCCGCGGGTTCCGCAACTACATGCTCTACGGGCCGTGCCATGGCCTCGGCATGATGGAGGTCGAGCGGCCGTGGATGGAGTCCATCTCCACCTACCGCCTGCGGGAGAACATGACGTTCCAGGTGGACACGTTTTTCCAGGACGCGGATTTCGGCCTGCGCTGGGAGAACGGAGTCCGCATCACCAAGACCGGCGTCGAGCGGCTGTCGAAGAAGTTCGCGCGCCTGATCGAGTTGTGACGGAGACCGCGCATGCAAGACCAAGGTCACAGGGTGTGGTTTTTTCCCGACGGCGATCTGCCGCCCGCCGGGGACGGTGAATTCAGGGGGCACGAATCGCTGGTGATCCTGAATCCGAACGATACGGACGCCGAGGTCCGGATCACGGTGTACTATCCGGACCGCGAGCCGGGCGCGCCCCCGGCGCTGGTCGTCCAGGCCCGGCGCGTCCGGTGCATCCGGACGGACGAACCGATCGGGAACTACCGGATTCCGTTCGGGCAGTACGCGTTGAAACTCGAGAGCACGACGCCCATCATCGCGCAGATCGGCCGGGCCGACGTCCGGCAGCCGAATCTGGCGTATTACACGGTGATGGGGTTCCCCGGGGAGGTGCGCGATGCGCTATGAACTGATGCTGCCCCACGAGATCCGGACGGCGATCAAGAAGCGCTGGCCGGTTGTGCTGCCGCTGGGCGTGCTGGAATACCACGGCGAGCATCTCGGCGTGGGCATGGACACCCTGGCGGTGGTGAAGGTCCTCGATCTGCTCGAGAAGGAAATGGACCTGGTGATCCTGCCGCCGTTCTACTACGGCGCGAGCAGCTACGCCGTCGAACCGCCCGAGGGGAACGGGTCCGTCCAGGTGGGCGGCGACGCCCTGTATCCGTTCGCCAAGGAACTCTTCCGCGGCCTGTTGCGCGTCGGGTTCCGCAACATCCACTTCTTCATCCATCACCAGTCGGAGAATTTCACCGTCGGGATGCCGACGGACCTCGCGTTCAAGTTCGCGGCCCGGCAGGCGCTCTTCGAGTTCCTGGAGAAGGAGCGGGGCGAAGGCTGGTGGGGCGACAACAAGATGGCGACGTATTACGCCCAGCAGGCCAAGGGCGACGATCCGTTCAACTGGATCAAGGGTCATCCGCTGATGACACCGGAGATCATCCGGCACTATCCCTTCGATCACGCCGCGCAGGGCGAGACGTCGCTGCTGATGGCGCTGTGTCCGGAAGCGGTGGACATGAAGCGGCTATCCGCGAAGAAGTGGTACACCAAGAGCGCCCGGCAGGCCTCGCGCCGGCTCGGCGAGAGAGGCCGCGACCTGATCCTCGACCATCTCCGCCGCGTGCTCGGCGCGCCGCGGAGATAAGGCCAAAGGCTCTGGAGGGGCAGTCCCCCGGCTGCCCGCTCCGGTTCGGCGCGGTTCCCAGATCGTGCAAAGGGCGCGGCGGCGGAGGGGCCGCGGTTACGGCTTTCGACCGGCGCGATCGCCGGTCAGCGGCACGAAGCGGACCGGCAGGACATCGTCCTCCGCAAGGGACCCGTCGGGCTTCTTCACCAGCAGGCGCAGGGATTGGACGCCCTCCGTTTCGCCCACGGGAATCACCATGCGGCCACCGGGTTTGAGTTGATCGAGAAGCGGTTGCGGGACATGCGTGGCGCCGGCCGTGACGATCGCCCCGTCGAAGGGCGCCTCCTCGGGCCATCCCAGATATCCGTCGCCGGCCCGGACGAACACATTGGAATAGCCCAGGGATAAAAGGTCGCCCCGCGCGCGGTCCGCCAGCGGTTCGACGATCTCGATCGTGAATACGCGGACGCCCAGTTCGGCCAGCACCGCGGCCTGATAGCCCGATCCCGTCCCGACCTCCAGCACCTTGTCGCCGGGCCGGACCCGCAGGAGCTCCGTCATCAGGGCCACGATGTAGGGCTGCGAGATGGTCTGACCGTGCCCGATCGGCAACGGGGTGTCTTCGTAGGCGTAGGCGCGCACATCGTCCGGCACAAGCCGGTGCCGCGGCATCGCGCGCATCGCCGCCAGGACCCCGGGATCGCGCACGCCGCGCGCCTCGATCTGGTGCGCGACCATGGCCGTGCGCTGCGACGCCCAGTGACCCTCGTCCTCCGCAGGCGTTTCGGCACGACAGCTGGTATGCATCGCGAGTCCCCCGGCCAGGAAAGCCACTATGGAAACGCCCCGTCTCACGGTCCCATGCTATCGCGGGCACGGGCCAAGGGCGAGCTTGAATCGTTCCCCCCGTCTGTGAGAAGGTTGGCGACACTAAAAACACAAACGAAACACGAACGCAGCCGCATCCAGGGCGCGGCGACGGAGAGGTCATCATGGCAAAGCGCATCACGGAGGAATTCGTCCTCCGCATCCCGAAAACCGAGCTGCACGTCCACCTGGACGGATCGCTTCGGATCCCCACGCTCATCGAGCTGGCCAAGGCCGGCAAGGTGAAACTGCCGGCCTATTCCGAAGACGGCTTGCGCGCGAAGGTCTTCAAGGATTTCTACAAGGACCTGCCGGACTACCTCGCGGGCTTCGCCTTCACCTGCGCGGTGATGCAGAACGCGGAGAACATCGAGCGGATCGCCTACGAACTCGCGCAGGACCACCTCGCCGAGGGGGTGCGCTACGTGGAAGTCCGCTTCGCGCCGCAATTGCACGCGCAGGAAGGCTTTTCGATGGAGCAGGTCGTGCGCGCCGCGGTCAAAGGCTTTGAGCGCGCGCAGAGGGAGCACAACCGGACGCCGGACGTCAGGGCCGGGCGCGACATCCCGTTCCACTTCGGCATCATCCTCTGCGCGCTCCGATTCTTCAACGAATTCATGTCGCCGTACTACGGCGCGATCACCCGCCTGATGTCCTACGCGCCGCGCAAGCAGGTCATCGCCGCGGCCTCGCTGGAACTCGCGCGCGCGGCGGCGGTGATGCGGCACGATCTCGGCCTGCCCGTGGTGGCGTTCGACCTCGCCGGCGCCGAAGCGGGCTACCCCGCCGAGGACCACAAGGCCGCGTTCCAATTCGCTCACAGCAACTTCATCCGCAAGACCGTGCACGCGGGCGAGGCCTACGGGCCGGAATCCATCTTCCAGGCCATTACCGATTGCTACGCAAATCGGCTCGGGCACGGGACCTGGCTGTTCGCCGAGAACATGATCCGCAACCCGGCGATCGAAGACCCCGCGGCCTACGTCCACAACCTGGCCGAATATATCGCCAGCCAGCGCATCTGCGTCGAGGTCTGCCTGACCAGCAACCTGCAGACCCTGCCGCACATGAAGAGCATCGCGAAGCACCCGCTGCGCAAGATGCTGGACCACAGCCTCTCGGTCAGCATCTGCACGGACAACCGCCTCATGTCGAACACGACGGTGACGCGCGAGATCATGCTGGCGGTCGAGCACCTCACCCTGACGCCGCGCGAGCTTCGCAACGTGGTCGTGGCCGGCTTCAAGGGCAGCTTTTTCCCGGGCGACTACACCGCGAAACGCGCCTACGTCCGCCAGGCCATTGACCGCTACGAGCAAATCGAGGCGGAATTGCTTCGCTGAGGCGCCCCGATGCTCCAACGCTTCACCGTCTCCCTCGAGGACAAACTGCTGGGGCGGTTCGACCGCCTCCTCAAGGCGCAGCGGTATGGGAATCGCTCCGAGGCCATCCGCGACCTCATCCGGAAGGCGCTGGTCCGGCAGGATGTCGAGTCCGACCGCGACGTGGTGGGCGTGATCTCGATCGTCTACAACCACCACCAGCGCCAGCTCCAGGACCGGCTCACCGAGATCCAGCACGCGTTCCACCACGACGTGGTGTCCACCACGCACATCCACCTGAACCACGACGACTGCCTCGAAGTCATCATCGTCCGCGGCAAGGCCTCCCGCGCGCGCTCGCTCGCCGACCAGTTGATCGCCCTTCGCGGCGTGAAGGACGGCACGCTCAACATGAGCGCCGCCGGGCCCCACCTGCACTGACCCGGCCGGATCGGCCTCGGCCCTGCAATCCTCATTTCGCAGGCGCGGGCGGATGATCGCTCCACCGCTTCCCCCCTGTTATACCGCGCGCCGGAAATATCGGGTTCAATTCTCCAGGTTGGGCGGGGCCTCCCGCCTTCGTTGGAAACTTCGGCGGGGCAGGCAGGACCCGCCAAGGCGCGGCGCGTCCGGAGGCCGCGCCCTACCAGCATACACCGTACATGTATGGCATCTGGTATGATATGAGTCGCGACGCCCACGTCGCGACGCTGAAGAAGAAGTTGGAGCCGCGACGACCACGTCGCGCTTGGGCATACGCCCGGCGGGGTCGCCGGGCCTCCATGTTCAGGAATTTTATGTTGGAGCCGCGACGCCCACGTCGCGCTTGGGCATACGCCCGGCGAGGTCGCCGGGCCTCCATGTTCAGGAATTTTATGTTGGAGCCGCGACGACCACGTCGCGCTTGGGCATACGCCCGGCGGGGTCGCCGGGCCTCCATGTTCAGGAATTTTATGTTGGAGCCGCGACGCCCACGTCGCGCTTGGGCA
>CAYMCD010000005.1:0-57708 GCA_964388845.1 uncultured Verrucomicrobiota bacterium | reverse complement strand
CCTGGGAACTTTTGCTCCACCGGCGCAAGGCCGGTGGGGGCCTACAAAATCCGGGAAATGTCCTGGTGGGTATCGCCATTGATCCAGAGGGGCGAAGCGCGCATACTGGCCGGCCATGGGTGTGGTGGTCCATACCGGCGCCTGGGCGTCCGGGCAGTTCCGCAGGCTTTCGCGGCTATTCGCCGTGGCGTGGACGGTCCTCAGCGCGGCGGTCCAGCCGCGCTTCTGGCCGCTTCCGGTGCGCAACGTCCTGGCGCGGCAGATCCTCTTCACGGGTTATGAGGCGACCCGGTTCATGTCCATGATCGCGGTGCTGGTCGGCGTCGCGGTGGTCGTGCAGACGCAGGTCGCGCTGGCCAAGGTCGGCCAGAGCGGGCTGCTGGGCCCGATCCTCGTCATGGTGATCGTCCGCGAGCTCGGCCCGCTGCTCACGAATTTCGTCGTGATCGGGCGCAGCGGCACGGCGATGACCACTGAACTGGCCAACATGAAGGTCAACGGCGAGGTGGACGTGCTCGACGCGCAGGGGTTGGACCCGTTCCTCTACCTGGTGCTGCCGCGCGCGCTCGGCGCGGCGATCTCCATCTTCTGCCTGACGGTGATTTTCATCGCCGTTTCGTTTGTCAGCGGGTTCCTGATGGGACTGCTCGTCGGCGCGAACACGGGCAACCCGGAGCTGTTCGTCCGCAGTGTCTTTGGCGCCCTGACGCCGGCGGATGTGTTCAATCTGCTGGTGAAATCCTTCGTGCCGGGCCTCCTGATGGGATCCATCTGCTGCATGGAGGGCCTCGGGGTCGGCGGGGCGGTCACCGAAGTGCCGCAGGCCGCGACCCGGGCCGTGGTGCGCTCCACCGCCGCGCTGTTCATCACGTCCGCGCTGGTTTCCTTGGTGACCTATCTATGAACGCGGTGCTCGAGTTTGATTCGGTTTCGCTGGCGAAGCGGCCGCCCTATGAGGGCGACTTGCGCGCGGTCGGGTTCCGGCTGGAACCCGGCGACCTGCTGTTGGTCCGCTTGCCGGAGGGCTATCCGGTTTCCCCGCTGGCGGACGTCGCCTCCGGTCTCGTGGAGCCGGACGAAGGCGTTGTCCGGTTCCTCGGGAAATCATGGGCCGCGGGAAACGAGGCCGACCGCGCATCGGCTCGGGGCCGGATCGGCCGCGTCTTCGAGCGGGCCGGGTGGCTGAGCAATCTGGACATCGATGAAAACATCACGCTGGCCCAGCGCTATCACACACGGCGCGAGCCGGCCGAGATCCTGGCCGAGGCCCATGCGCTCGCGCGTGAGCTGGGTTCGGGCGATATTCCGGCGGGCCGACCCGCGCATCAAGACCGCGCCGTGCTGCTTGCCGCCCAATGGGTGCGAGCCCTGGTCGCCCGCCCGCGTTTGCTGTTGCTGGAGCGTCCCGTCCGCGACCTGCCGGACGCGGATGTCGAGCTGTTTGCGCGCGCCATCCTGCGGCGCCGCGAACTGGACGGCCTCGCGGTTGTCTGGCTGACCGACGACCATGAACGCATCGGCGATTCCGCGTTGCGGCCCACGCGGAAATGTGCGATGCAAGACGGCGCGTTGCAGGACGTGATCCCATCATGAGCAAACCCTTCAAATTTCGCTACGTGAACGAAATCGTCGGCGCATTCGTCCTGATTGTGGTGGCGGCGCTGGTGACCGGGATCATCCTGGCGGGTCGCGCGCAGGACTGGTTCGAACCGGTGCATGAAATCCGGCTCGAGTTTCCCCAGGAGGGTTCGCTCGGTCTCCAGCGCGGCGCGGAGATCCAGATTCTCGGCGCGACCGTCGGCCGCGTCGGGCGGATCCGCGTAAAGGACGACGGGTCCATGTACACGACCCTCGACATCAAGGGGGATTTCATCCGCTTTGTCCGGGCCGATTCACGCGCGCTGGTGAAAAAGGTGTTCGGCGTCGCGGGCGACGCGTACGTCGAAGTCACCCAGGGCCGCGGCGCGCCGCTGGACGGGGATTCCGTGATGCGCGCGGAGAAGGACACGGAGATCACCGAGATTGCGCAGAACATCCTCAAGCAGATCGAGGACGCGACGCTGCCCCTGTTGCAGGAATACACCCGGCTCGCCGCCGAGCTGCGAAACCCGGAGGGCCCGCTGATGAAGTTGCTGGCCCATCTCGAGACGGTGTCGAAAGGGCTGGCGGACGGGGAGGGCTCGGCCGGCCGGCTGCTGCGCGACCCGTCGGCGGCGGAGGAAATCGAACGCATCCTCGCGCGGACGCGCGAGATCCTGGCGGATGTCAAAGAAATGTCCGCGCGCCTCCCGCCGATGGCGGAGACCGTGGGCCGCGAGGTGGACGCGCTGCCCGGCGCCGTCGCGCAATCGCAGGAGACCCTGCGCGAGGCGGAGCGCCTGATTGAGGGCGTCCAGCGGCATTGGATCATTCGCAAGTATATGCCCGACGCGGAAGCGCCGGCCCTGATCCCTTCCATTGAAGCGGGGGGGCCATGAGAAACCGTGAACCGTGTCCGGGGACCCGGGGTCGGTGTCCGGCGATCGGGCCCTGGCGTTCCGTTTTCCGTTTTCCGTTTTCCGTTCTGCTGCTGGCCCTGGCCGGCTGCGCGTCCGCGCCGAGGACCGCGCCCGCGCCGGTTGATCCGCTGATGACCCAATGGACGCAATCCGCCCAACAGGCGTTTGCCCTGCGCAGCTACGGCCGCGCGGCGCAATTCTTCGAACTGGCGCTCCAGCGCGCCCGCGCGATGGACGATGCCCGGCAGACGGCCGACCAGTCCTACAACCTCGCCGCGAGCCTGCTGCTGGCGGGCCGGCCCGCCGATGCGCTGGCCTACCTGTCCGGCGCGGAGGGCGAATACCGCCGGCTGCGGCGCGACCGGGGACCGGCGCTGTTGCTGCGGGCCCGCGCGTTGCGCGCGACCGGCGCGACGGACGACGCGCGCCGGGCCCTTGACGAACTGCTCATCCTGAACAGTCCGCACGAGGTGCAGTGCCAGGGCTGGCTGCTGGTGGGGCAAATCGAGGCCGACGCCGGGCGGACCGACGAATGCGCCAAGGCCCTTGCCCGGGCGCGCGCCTTCCTGACGGACGATCCCGCGCTGCGCGCCGGTGTCGCGCTGCTGGCGGGACGGCTTGCGTTGCTGAAGGGCGATCCGCGGAACGCCGCGCTCGAGTTCGACAAGGAGGCCGAGTTCATGCGCCGCGCCGGGCGCTACGCCGACATGGCCCAGGCCCTTTCGCGCGCGGGCGACGCGTACGCCGCCCGGGGCGAGGCGGCCGCCGCGGCGAACCGGCACTATCGCGCCGCGCGCAGCTGGCACGGGCAGGGCGATGCGGTGAACGCGCTGCGCTCCGTCGAGCGCGCGTTGGCGCAGGCCACCGGCGGGGAGGACCCGCCGTGGGCCGCGGAGGTGTCGGAGCTTTTCGAGGAGATCCGGCGTACTCCGCGGGCGGGGACCCCCGCCGGGACTCTTGAATAATCCCGGACAATCTGCGTCTCATGGTTGTCGCAGCATGCAAGGAGTGACTATGAAGAAATGGGTGGCGGCTCTGGCGGCGGGTCTGCTTTGCGCGGCCCCGGCATTCGCCAAGGAGATGAGCGTACAGGTACGCAGCGGCCAGTTGCGGGCGGATCCATCGTTTCTGGGCCGGATGGTGGCCACGGTGGAGTACGGTGCGCGCGTCAGCGTGGCCGAGGAGCGCGGCGACTGGCGGCGGGTTGCGCTGGCCGGCGGCGCGTCGGGGTGGATTCACCAAAGCGCGTTAACCCCCAGGAAGATCGCCATGCAGGCGGGCTCGGCGGATGTCTCCACCGCGGCCAGCGGACAGGAGCTGGCGCTGGCCGGCAAGGGATTCAATTCGGATGTCGAGGCGGACTTCAAACGCAAGAATGCGGAGATTGATTTCACCTGGATTGACCGCATGGAGGAGATCAAGTTTTCCGCCGATGAGATGTCGGTATTTCTGCGGGATGGCGGCGTGCGTGCCGCACATTGAGGAGCAAGTCATGCGATTCAACATCAAACAAGTCGGGTGGGCGGCGGCGCTGGTCGCGGCCGCCGGTCTGGTCTTTTCGGGTTGCGCAACGGTGGCGGATGTCGGCGCCACGATCGGCGAGACGGCCGGGGTCATCACGCCGCAACAGGGCCAGTCGCTCCGCAAAGTCGGCGAGGCGGCGGACAAGACCTTCGCGGACATCACGCCGGAGCAGGAGTACTACATCGGGCGCGCGGTCGGCGCGACGATCGTCAATAAATTCGCGGTCTACAGCGACGAGCGGGCGACCTCCTATCTCAACCTGCTCGGGCAGACCCTGGCGCAGGCCTCGGCGCGCCCGGAAACCTTCGGCGGCTGGCACTTCCTGATCCTCGACTCCGACGAGATCAACGCCTTCGCGGCGCCCGGCGGATTCATATTCGTTTCGCGCGGCATGCTCCGGCTGTGCAGGAGCGAGGACGATCTCGCCGCGGTCCTCGCCCATGAGGTCGCGCACGTCGAACTCCAGCACGCGCTGCGCGCGATCAAGGGCAGCCGCCTGACCTCCGCCCTCACGACGCTCGCGGTCGAGGGCGCCAAGTCGTTCGCCGGCGACGCGCTGGCCCAGCTGACCGAGGCGTTCGAAGGCAGCATCACGGATATCAGCGGCACGCTGATGAACAGCGGCTACGCGCGCCGGCAGGAGCGCCAGGCGGATGAGGTGGCGGTCCGCATCCTCCGGCAGGTGGGTTACGACCCCCGCGCGCTCCCGCGCGTGCTGGACGAGATGCAGGGCCGGCTCAAGCCCGACCGGCACGATTTCGCCGCGACGCATCCGCCGCCCCTGGATCGCGTCAAGGACCTCAACGCGCTGCTCGCCAGGGAACCCGCCGTGTCCGTCCCGGCGGCCCGGACCAAGCGCTTTCAGAAGTCGCTGGCCGGCATCTGACGAACCGACCGGGGGCGGGCGCGGCACGCGAAGCTACCACGATGCGCGACAAGCGGCTCCAACTCGCGGCGCTGACCCTGCTGGCTTCTCTGCTCGCCCTCGGCGCCTGGCGCGCCGGCCGCCTCGACGGCATCGAGAATACGTCCTGGAGCTGGCGGGTCCGCACCCTCGCGCGGCGCGCGCCGTCCACCGACAGGATCAAGTTGATCCTGCTGGATCAAGCCAGCCTCGATTGGGGCCAGGCGGAGAATGGATGGTCATGGCCCTGGCCGCGCACCGTCTATTCCGCGCTGGTCAATTTCGTGATGCGCGGCAATCCCAGGGCCCTGGCATTCGACGTGCTGTTCACGGAGCCTTCCGCGTACGGGGTCGAAGACGACGAAGTCCTCGGCGCGTCCATCCAGCGCGCGCCGGGGTTCATCGCGTCGGTATTCACCGGCAGCGAAACCCGGCAGGCGCGGGCCTGGCCCGACGCGCTGCAACGCCCGACCCCGCGCATCGGAGGCGTGGACACGTGGCTAGACCCCGGGCGCGCGCGGAGGGTCGTCCTTCCGGGCGCGGCGTTCCCCGTCCCGGAGATCGCGAGGGCCGCCACGCTGCTGGGAACTGTCGGCGACCAGCTCGATCCCGATGGCCTGTACCGCCGCGCGGGGCTGTTCAGCCTATTTGACGGGACGGTCCTGCCCACGCTCGGTTTCGCGGCCTACCTGGCCGGCCAGCCGGAAATCGCCGCGCGCATCGAAGATCAAACCCTGTTCCTGGGCCATGCCGCGGTCCCCCTTGATCGGTGGGGTCGCGTGCTGCTCCGATTCCGGGGACCATCGGGAACACACCGGACGTATTCCGCGGCGGCGGTCATCCAGTCGGAATTGCGCCTGCAGGCGGGCGGGGCGCCATCCATAGATCCCGCGATTTTCCGCGACGCCTTCGTCTTCTTCGGGTTCAGCGCGCCGGGATTGAAGGATTTGCGCCCCACGCCGGTGGAGGGCAACTATCCGGGCGTCGAAATCCACGCGACCCTGCTCGATAATCTGCTGGAGCGCGATGTGTTGTCGGACGCCCCGTTTCTTCCGACCGCCGCGCTCACCGTGTTGCTCGCGCTCGCGGGGGCGGCCGCCACGCTCTACACCCGGAAGGCCTGGCACAGCGCCGCGGCCTTCGCCGTCCTGCTTCCGGTCCCGTGGGCGGTCGGCCTCTGGGCCTACGGCGCGGGCTGGTGGTGGCCGGTCATGCCCGGCGAGGCGGGCGCCGCGCTCGCGCTCGTCGGGGGCGTCATCGTCAGCTATGCGACCGAGGGCCGCCAGAAGCGCTTCATCAAGTCGGCCTTCAAGCAGTACCTCGGCGAGACGGTCATAGACCAGATCATCGCCGATCCGTCAAAGCTCGCGCTGGGCGGAGAGCGCAAGGAACTGACGATGTTCTTCTCGGACCTCGAGAAGTTCTCCTCCTTCTCGGAAAAACTGGAGCCATCGCAGTTGATCGAACTGCTGAATGTCTATCTCACCGACATCGGACGGGTGTTGATGGAGGAGGGCGGCTACATAGACAAGTATATCGGCGACGCCATCGTCGCGTTCTGGAACGCCCCGCTGCCGCAGGCGGACCACGCCGCGCGCGCGATCCGCGCCGCGCTGCGTTGCCAGCAGGTCCTCCGCGAGCGCCAGGACGCGCTTTCCGCGAAGGCCGCCGGCATGCCGGTCCGGATGCGGATCGGCCTCAACACCGGCGATGTCGTCATCGGCAACATGGGCTCGCGGGAGCGCTTCAACTATACGATGCTGGGCGACGCGGCAAACCTCGCGTCCCGCCTCGAAGGGGCGAACAAGGCCTTCGGAACCTTCATCCTCGCGTCTGAAAGCACGTGGCGGGCCGCCGGCGACGCCGTGTTCGGACGGGAACTCGGCGCGCTGCGCGTGGTCGGCCGCGGCGCGCCGGTCCGCGTGTACGAGCCGCTCGCGCTGCGCCGCGAGGACCTGCCCGCGTGGCTGCCCGACTACGAGGCCGGGCTGCGCGCCGTCGCGGAGAGGGACTGGCCCGCCGCGCTGGACCGATTTGGGAGGCTTCCGGATGACCCGGCCGCCCGCGCCTACGTCCGAAAGCTCCGCGCGCTCGACGGCGCGGACTGGGATGGGGTATGGAATCTGACGGAAAAGTGAGCGGAGTGGCCCCGGGCCGGCGCGGTGTAAAGTTTTTACAGGGATTGGAAGTCGCTAAATGAATTTTTTACAGACGTTGGAACTTTTCCGGGTATGTGAATCAGCCGGCCGGCAGATCGGATCCGGAACCCGTTTCAACTCCCAACCCCTAACGCCCAACTCCTAACTCCCCTCATGCGTCTGATCATTGGCGGCGTGCGCGGTTCCTATCCGGTTGCCCAACCCGACTTCATGGAGTACGGGGGGGAGACCACGTCGCTGCTGGTCGAGGGGGCGGGGGGTGAACGGATCCTGCTCGACGCGGGGACGGGCGTCCGCCTGCTGGGCGAACGGATCGCCGCGGAGTCCGGCATGCGCCGGGCTCTGCTGCTGATGACGCATTATCATCTGGACCATGTGGTGGGCCTTCCCTCGCTCGGCATCATCTACGATCCGGAGTGGACCATTGACATCGCGGCGCCGGCGCACGACGAGTATATCGTCGAATCGTCCATGAGCCGGGTCATGCAGAAGCCGTACTGGCCGCTCCAGGTGGCCGACGTGCAGTCGCGCATACGCTTCGTGGCGCTGGAGGGCGCGTCGCCGCGCGCGCCGCTGCGGTGGGGCGGGATCGAGATTCGCTGGTGCCCCCTGCCGCATCCGGGCGGCTGCACGGCGTACCGGCTGGATGAAGCCGCGACGGGCGCCGCTTTTGTTTTTGCCACGGACGTCGAGTGGCCCGAGGCGGATGCGGCGCAGCGGGAGACCCTGCGGGCGCTCTGCGCCGAACCGCATCCCGCCGCCTTGCTGCTGATGGATGCGCAATACACGCCGGGCGAATACGAGCGATTCCGCGGCTGGGGCCACTCGACCTGGCGCGACGCCGTGGAACTGGCCCGCGCGTCCGGAGTGGCGGAGGTGCGCCTGGTCCACCACGATCCGCGCAAGAACGACGCGGCGCTGAATGCGCTGCAGTCGGAGATCGCGGCCCTGCACCCCGGCGTGCTGCTCGCGCGGGGTCGGGACGAGATTGAAGTCGGCCCGGCGCCGCGCGCGGGCTTGAATGCCCGGGCATAATGCGTACACTCGCCTGTCTTTCCGGAGGAGTCCCGATGGTGAAGTGGATCACAATGTTGTTGCTCGTTCCCGCGCTGGCCGGGGCGGAACCGGTCGCGCCGGCGCCGGACGCCGAGCCGGCGCCCGCCGTGGCCGCCGCGGTTGAAACGCCCGCGCTGGAATCCGTCCCGCGCAACCCCGTGGCGCTCGTCAAGGCCGGCCCGGTGGACGAGGCCCTGCTGCGGCGCGTCAAGGAATGGGCCGAGCGCGTGCTCGCCATTCCGGCGCCTGTTGCCGAATCGCTGGACCCCGGCGACGCCACGATGGATGCCGTCGCGGAACAGGCGTCCGCGCGCCTCCAGCCCGAGGACCTGGGCGTGGTCGTCCTCCTGTCCGGCCCGGGCGATCTGCCGAACCACGGGATCTACCGCGAGGACCTCCGCGTGGTGGTGGTCAATGTCCGGTTGATGCAGCAGGGCGCCGACGAGGAGACCTTCGGCCGGCGCATGGAGCGGCAGGTCATTCGCGGCATCGGCTCGTTGATGGGGCTCGAATTGAGCCCCAATCCCGAGAGCGCCATGGCCGACTACACGACGATGGAGGAACTCGACCAGATGGGCCGCAGCCTCGATCCGCCTTGGCTGCACCGGTTGCAACTCCGCGCCCGGGAGTTGGGGATCGCGCTGGATCCCGAGAACCCGATGAACCTGCTTCGGGAGTAGCGCCGTGCTCGACATCAAACGCCTCCGCGAGAACGAGGCCGCGGTCCGCGAGGGCCTCCGCCGGAAGAACGCCGCCGTTGACCTCGATGCGGTGCTGGCGCTCGACCGCGAGCGCCGCGCGGCGCTCACGGAGGTCGAAGCGCTGAAGGGCAGGCGGAATACGGTGTCGAAGGAGATCGGCATCCGGAAGAAGAAGGGCGAGGACGTCGCGGCGGTCATGGCGGAAATGCGCGCGCTCGGCGACCGCGTCGCGGAGCTGGACGAACAGGTCCGCGCCGTGGAGGAGCGCCTGGACGCGCTGTGGCTGACCGTGCCGAATCTCCCGCACGCGAGCGTGCACGAAGGCCGCGGCGCGGAGGACAACAGGGTGGTCCGCGTGGCCGGCGAACCGCGCGCTTTCGATTTCAAGCCCCGTCCGCATTTCGAGCTCGGCGACCGGCTGGGGCTGTTCGATTTTGACCGGGCGGCTCGGATGAGCGGCGCGGGATTCCCGCTGTACATCGGCGCCGGCGCCCGCCTGGAGCGCGCGCTGGTCCAATTCATGCTCGACCTGCACACGCGCGCGCACGGTTACGTCGAAATGTCGCCGCCGCTCCTCGTGAACAGCGCTTCCATGACCGGGACCGGCCAGTTGCCGAAGTTGAAGGACGACATGTACCACATGCCGGTGGACGACCTCTGGTTGATCCCGACCGCCGAGGTGCCGGTCACCAATTATTTCCGGGATGAAATCATCGTCCGCCCGTTGCCGGTCGCGTTCGCCGCCTACACCCCGTGCTTCCGCCGCGAGGCGGGCGCGGCCGGACGCGAGACGCGCGGGCTCATCCGCGTCCATCAGTTCGACAAGGTTGAAATGGTCCGCTTTGTTGACCCCGCGACGTCCTATGACGAACTCGAAAAGCTGGTCGGCCACGCGGAGGCCGTGCTGCGTGCGCTCGGCCTCCATTACCGCGTGGTGCAATTGTGCGGCGGGGATCTCAGTTTCGCGGCGGCCAAGTGCTACGACATCGAGCTGTGGGCGCCGGGCCATGGCGGCTGGCTCGAGGTCTCGTCGTGCAGCAATTTCGAGGACTTCCAGGCGCGCCGCGCGGGCATACGATACCGCACGGCGGAGGGCAAGGCCGCGTTCGTCCATACGCTGAACGGCTCGGGCGTCGCGCTCGCCCGGCTGGTGGTCGCGATCCTGGAGAACTGCCAGGCGGCCGACGGATCGGTCGTCCTGCCGGAAGCCATCCGTCCCTACATGGGCGGGCTCGACCGGTTGGTCCCGCCGCAATAGCGAGGCAGCCCCGCCTGGAGATTTGAACCCGATGCCGCCGGCGCGCGGTAGTAGTAGCTATCCGCAAAACCCTTTAGCCGCTACCCGCGACCTCGCGTCGCGGGAGCGAAAGTTCCGTCGCCACGCGGCAGCGCGATAAACTCCGGCTCCGGCGGGCCAAAAGCCCGCCGTGGGCCAAACGGGGTTTGGCATAGCCTCGAGTCTCTTGAGTCATTGATTCCCCGGCCAAGAAGACAACACTCTTGAGAACCACTCGAGCTAGGCCTCAAACGGGAGCAGCGGGAATGCGCGGCCCAGGATCGGGCGGCTGGCGGCGTTGAGGTGACGTTCCAGCAGGGTGGCATAGACCGAGCGGAAATCAATCGCGTGCCGGACGTCGCCCTGGTCGAGGTCGCGCGGATCGAGGCTTGGGCCGCGGCCGTGGATGCCCGC
Source organism: uncultured Verrucomicrobiota bacterium (assembly GCA_964388845.1). GTDB lineage: Bacteria > Verrucomicrobiota > Kiritimatiellia > CAIVKH01 > CAIVKH01 > JAMLJG01. Next base: position 47,176 of record CAYMCD010000005.1, on the reverse strand, counting down.
GCCGAACCGCCCGCCCGCGAGAAAGACCGGCGCCGCCGCGCCGTGGTCCGTCCCGCCGCTGGCGTTCTCGGCCACGCGCCGGCCGAATTCGCTGAAGGCGAGGACCGCGACCCGTTCTTCGTTGCCCTGCGCCTTCATTTCGTCGAGAAACGCCTTCAGCGCGTCGCCGAATTCGCGCAACAGGCGTTCATGCGTGCCGGCCTGGTTGGTGTGGGTGTCGAAACCGCCGTGGGACACGTAGTAGATCCGCGTCGGCATGCCGCCGCCGATGAGGCGCGCCACGAGTTCGAGGTCGCGGCCGATGCCGGAGCCGGGAAACACTCCGCGCAGCGCGGTCTGGGAGAGGGCGCGGATACGTTCCGAGTTGACTTGCGCGTCGAGCGCGGTGCGGGCCAGGAAGTCAATCGGCCGCTCGTCTTTCGGGCGGTTGTGCCCGCCGGCCAGCGATCCGATGCTTGCGCCGATGGACTCGTCCGGCATGTTGTTCATCCGGCGGAAGAGGGTTTCGTCGTCCTCGCCCATCGTGTCGGTGAGGCGGCGGAACTGGCGCGGATTCGCGAAGGTCAGACCCTTGGGCCGTCGCGCGGTGAAGGCCTGCGGCATTTCCGCCCCGATGCAGACGCCGGCCGAGGCGTCGAGTCCGGCGCACTGGTTGTCGAAGAAACGCCCGATCCAGCCGAAACTTTCCGCGCGGTTCGCGTCGCTCGCGGTCTGCCAGATTTCCATGGAACGGAAATGCGAGCGGTTTGGATTCGGATAGCCGACGCCCTGCACGATGGCGAGACGCCCGTCGTCGTGCAGGCCTTTCAGCCCCGTGAGGGCCGGGTGCAGGCCGGCCCCGTCCCGGAGTCGCAGGGCGGAGGCGGGCGCGATGGCGAGGCGCGGGCGGGCCCGGTAATAGAAATCGTCGTCCATCGGGATCACCGTGTTGAGGCCGTCGTTGCCGCCCGCGAGCTGGAGGACGACCATGATGGTCCCGTCCTTTCCGGTCGGCGTGGCGACGGCGGCATCCGCCGCGTGGGCGGTCAGGGCATGGATCGTCGCGTGCAGGAAGCCGGGGACGGTCCACGACATCGCGCCGCCGAGGACGGCGGATCGAAGGAACTCGCGCCGGGAACGGAAGGTGGGTTCTTGCATGGGGCACCTAGGTCAGTTGGTAGTGCGGCGTGCTCATCATCGTGTGGAGCAACTCCCGAATCTTTTCGTCGGAGACCGATCCGCCCCGTCGGGCGAGGTGCGCCTTCACCGCGTCGCGTTCCGGTCCGCCGAGCGGCGCCTGGAACAACATCCATTCCAGGTACCGGACCAGCCGGTCCGGCTCGCTCCGCTCCTCATCGGGAATCGCGGTGGCGGGGTCCACGATCGGTTTCATCGCGGCGAGGGTTTCGAGGATGCGGCCGCGAATCGGCCCGGCCAGCGCACCCGCGACGGCCCCGGCGGGGCGGCCGTCGAGCATGGCCGCCCCGCCTTTGACGAGGAATCCGGCCAGGTTGTAGCGCTTCAAGAGGGTGTCCGCCGTGATCCAGGTGTACCCGCCGGGCCAGCCCTTGACGTTCGGCGGCGCGAAGAGCGCCTGTCCGAGGATGGAGACCATGCCCACCGAGGCCTCGTCCGGCGGAAGCTCCGCCTGGAGCGATCGCGCGGTGTTGATGAGCCACTGCGTCGGGCTCTTGATCTGGGCGCGCAGTGCGCGGCCCGAATAAAACGCGCGGCTGCGGAAGATGGTCCGCAGGAGTGGTTTCAATTCCAACCGGTGCTTCGTGAACTCCGCCGCGAGCCGCTCGACCAGCTCGGGTTCGGGGTCGTCATGCGCGAAAAACGACCAGATCTTCCGGCAGATGAACGGCGCGGCGGCGCGCTGCTGAAGGATGATCCGGATGGTTGCCTCTCCGGTGAGGTTGCCGGTTTGGCCCAGGAGCTTCTTGGCGCCCCGGTCCTTCCGGCTGGGCAGGTCCACGAACTGGAAACGGTCCGGATGCAGGGTCCACCCGCAGAAGGCCCGGGCGGCATTCTTGATATCGTCCTCGGAATAGTGGCCTTCGCCGAGGGTGAACAACTCCATCAATTCGCGCGCGAAGTTCTCGTTCGGCCGGGCCGGCCGGCTTTCCGCGTTGTCCAGGTAGAGCAGCATCGCGGGATCCTGCGCGACCGCGGTGGCCAGGGCCTCGAAGTTGCCGGCGGCGTGCCGGCGGAACATCTCGTTTTGCGCGTAGAGCGGGTAGGCGAAGCGGACCTTCTCGAAGCCCGTCGCGAAATGGCCGTGCCAGAAGAGCGTGAGTTTCTCCTGGAGCGGGCGCGTCGTGGCGCGCATCCGGCGCAACCACCAGCCGCGAAGGCCGAGCAACAGGTCCTGCTGGCGCCGCCGTTCCTCCGCGTTGATTTTCTGGCGTTCCTCCTCGCTCAACCCGCGGCGGATCGCCCGGTCCGGCCGCGCCGCCGCGTCCGTCCCGCCGACCCAGGCCGGCGGGGCGAAGGGGTCCGCTACCGCAGCGAAATCCACGAGGCGTTCCACCGCCTCCGCGGGCGCGAGGGCGGCGGCCTCCCGAATTTCAGGCGGACTGGCGCCGAAGCCCGCGCGATTCAACAGGTGTCCGGCCAGGGCCGGGGTCCAGTCTGTTCGTGGAAGTTCGGGCAGCATGATCTTTCCGCATAACGCGCGGGCGTCGCGCGATATTGTATACCCAAGGGACTCCGTCGCGCCACCCCGGATCGGATTGGCGCATGGCCCGCCCGCGCCGCCATCGGCGCACGATCTTCAATCCACATTCAGCGTGAGTTCGCGGATCACGTTTTCCGGCGGGCGGCAGGCGGTGTCGTCGCAGAGCTGGACGGTGAAGCGGAAGCGCGCGACGGCCCAGCCGGCGGCGAGGCCCGGCGCGGGCGCCAGGCTGAGGCGGTCCTCCTCGCGCGCGGCGAGCGCGAAGTCGCCCTCGACGGCGACGGTGTAGAGCGCGCCGTCGGCGGTGGGCCGCAGGCGCCAGCCGGGCGGCAGGAGGATCTTCACGGCGACCTCCACCGGACGTCCGGGCCGCACCCTGCGATCCTTCGCGTGCAATTCGATGTCGAGCGCCGGGCGACGCGCGTGGTCCGCAGCCGGCGCGGACTGTTCGCGCAGCCGAAGGCCCGCGCGCAGGAGCGCGGCGCAGCCGGACGGATGGCGCGCGGCCATGGGCAACGCGGCCTCCAGCGCACGTCCCGCGGCGTCGCGGTACACGCCGTCGCCGGTGAGGGCGGCCAGTTGGGCCAGCGCATCAATGGCCAGCGCGGTACTGGACGGCATGGCCTGGTCGAACACATCCGGGATCCGCGCGGGCAGGGTCTCGTGCCGGGCGGAGACCGGGTACAGCCGCCCGGTCCCGCGCTCCTGGAACCGCTCGATCACGAGACGACCGAAGCGCTCGGCCTCGCCGCGCCAGGGGCCGGCCGGGTCCGCCTTGTTCAGGGCGAGCAGGCCCGCCAGCAGGCCGCCGTAATCCTCCAGGAAGCCCGGCACATGGGCGCGGCCCGTCCGCCAAACGCGCATGAGTTCACCGTCCACCACGGCATCCCTCAGGAGGAATCGCGCGGCGGCGCGGGCGGCCTCCATGCAGGGCCTCATGCCGAGGAACGGCTCCGCTCGGGCAAGGGCCACAATGGCCATGCCGTTCCAGCCGGTGATCCGCTTGTCGTCCAGATCCGGCTGCACGCGCAGATTCCGGCGGGCCCGCAGCGTGTCCATGCAGCGCGCCAGGCGGTCCGCCTCGCCGGCCGGCGGATCGTTTTCGAGGCGCGGGATGTTCAGCCCCGTCGCGAGGCCCGACGCCTCGTCGTGATAATTGCCGCGCGGATCAATCCGGTAGCGCCGGCAGAAGAGGGCGCCGTCGTCCGGGCCCAGGGCCTCCATCACCTCGGCGTGCCGCCAGACGTAGAAACGGCCCTCCTCGCCTTCGCTGTCCGCGTCCAGCGCCGAAAAAAAGCCGCCCTCCGGCCCCCGCATCTCGCGCAGCAGCCAGTCCAGCGTGGCGCGGGCGGCCCCGGCGTACCGCTCATTCTTCGTGAGGGCGAAGGCGCTCGTGAAGGTCGTCGCGAGCTGGGCATTGTCGTAGAGCATCTTTTCAAAATGCGGCAGGCGCCATTGCGCGTCGGTCGCGTAGCGGTGGAATCCACCGCCGATATGGTCACGGATGCCGCCGCGCGCGATCGCGTCGAGGGTGCCCGTCGCGAGCGAAGCGAGCGCGGGGTCCCCGCGGGTCGCGCCGAGGTGGAGCAGCAGGTCGAGCGCGGCATGGGGCGGGAATTTTGGCGCGGTACCGAAGCCCCCATTGCGGAGGTCGCAGGTCTCGCGCCAGGTCGCGAGGGCCTGTTCAATAAGGGGATCGAGTTCCGGCGCCGCCGCCGCCGGTTCCGCGCCGCCCGCCGCGTGCGCGCGGATCGCGTCCGCAAGCCGGCGCGCCTGCGCCTCCACCTCCGCGCGGCGCGATTGCCATAGGTCCGCGAGCCGCACCAGGAGCGACTGGAAACCCATCTGCCCGCCGCGGTCCCCGGGCGGGAAGTAGGTTCCGGCATACCAGGGCGATCCGTCCGGCGTGAGCCAGACGGAGTTCGGCCAGCCGCCGCGCCCGGTCACCATCCGCGTGGCGGTCATGTAGAGATCGTCGAGGTCCGGCCGCTCCTCGCGATCCACCTTGACCGGGATGAAATGGCGGTTCAGCACGGCGGCGATGTCCGCGTTCTCGAAGGATTCGCCCTCCATCACATGGCACCAGTGGCACGAGGAATAGCCTACGGAGAGGAAGACCGGTTTATCCTCCGCGCGGGCGCGCGCGAAGGCTGCGTCGCCCCACGGATGCCAGTCCACCGGATTGCGCGCGTGCTGGAGCAGGTAGGGGCTGGTCTCGAAGATCAGCCGGTTGAACTCCGTTCCGCCGTCCGGCGGGAGACCCCGGATCACATCCGGCGAAGGCATCGGTGCGCGCTGCATACCGCAACTATCCGCCATGAATCCCGATCCGGCAACCGACGGATCGGCGGGGCGAGGGCGCCCCGCTCCACACGCGGGGGCGCGCGTGCGCGCCGGGGGTCAGGGCAAGACTTTTATAAGAAATGCTCTAGCTCGCGGCCTGTGCGTTGAACGTGCGGTCGCCGGCGTCGCCCAGGCCGGGCACGATGAACCCGTGTTCGTTCAAATGGCTGTCAATCGCGCAGACATACGTTTGCGTGTCGGGGTAGGCCCCGCGGACGGCGCGCAGGCCTTCGGGCGCGGCGATCATGGAGAGCAGCTTAACGTTTTTCACGCCCCATCCGTGCACGGCCTCCAGCGCGGCGACCGCGGAGCCGCCCGTCGCAAGCATGGGGTCGAGAATGAGGGCCACATCCACCGGCGCGTCCTTCGGCAGCTTTTTATAATATTCGACGGGCCGGAGCGTTTTCTCATCGCGGTAAAAGCCGAGGTGCCACACCTCCGCATCCGGGATGAGGTTGAGGACGGGATCAACCATTCCGAGTCCGGCGCGCAGGATCGGGACCAGGCCGATGCGCTGGTCCAGCGCGTGCCCGGTGGTCCGGGCCAGCGGTGTTTCGACCGGGGTCGGCGCGAGCGCAAGGTCCTTGGTCGCCTCGTAGGCAAGCAGAATGGAGAGGCGCTGGACGAGCCGCCGGAACTCCGCCGGGGGCGTGGTTCTGTTCCGCAAAGTGCGGAGATGGTGCTGGACGAGCGGGTGCCGGATCTCAACAACGTTGTCCATGCGACCCGCTATAGCGGGTGAGTTTTGTAATGGCAAGCCCGTAGGGCCGAAGTGTGACAAATGACTTTGAATAAATGGCGATTCGCCCGTTAGCCCTTAATGGGACCAGCACACTCAAAAGGGACAAAATATTGTTGCAAGTAAAACGTTTTAGCTTAACACTGTGCGTACGGTTCGGTATTGATCTTCATGGGCATCACATTATTTCAAATTTCGGGTATGGTATGATCAGCGTTTTGGGGAAGGTGGATTGATGAGCAACTGTCCTCGCAGTCGCGCGTTATGCGCAGGGATCGGAGCGTTCATCCTGGTAGCGATGGCCGCCTCGTTCGTGCGAGGTGAGGCGATGTTGCAGTATTTCAACACGAGTTGGCGCGACATCACCGACAAGATGCCGGAGCTGGCCGAGGCCGGGTATTCCTCGCTGTGGCTGCCGCCTCCAACCAAGGGCAGCGGCGGTCTTTCCGTCGGTTACGATTTGTTCGATCCGTTCGACCTCGGTGGGCGCGACCAGCGGGGAACCGTATCCACGCGCTACGGCACGGAGGCGGAACTGCTGAACCTGATCGAGACCGCGCATCGGTTCGGTATCCGCGTCTATGCCGACAACATCATGAACCACCGGGCGTTCGACATCCCGGCGTACAACGAGAGCACGCCGGTTGATGTGTATCCCGGAATGGTTCCGGAAGATTTCCATCTGCGTCGAACGGAGGATGGGTTCTACCGGAAGTGGGACAATACCCGCGATTGGAGCGACGCCTGGCAGGTCATGCACCTGGGATTGTCGGACCTGATTGATATCGCCCACGAAACGCCGAACCAGAACCACGGCTTCACGGAAGGGTCCTGGAATCCCAAGCCGAGTTTTGTCCGCCATCCGAACCACCCCGAATTTTACGACCGGATGCCGAACACGAACGCGCCGCCCAACCTCTGGGATCCGTGGGATTGGTCGGGCAACACGAACGCGAACCTCTACATCGGCTTCGGCCCCAGCAACGGCCTGACCACGAACATGATCGCGCAATATCCTGACTTCTACAAAGAAGACGTCGGCGCTTATCTGGTCCGCGCCGTTCGCTGGAAAATGGACAAGACGAAACTCGACGGACTCCGGCTCGACGCGGTAAAGCACGTGCCGGACTATTTCTTTGGCGCCTACAACGACGATGCCAGCTCGGCGGGCTACAGCGGCAACGCGCAATGGCAGTTCAACATGAGCCGCGGGTTCAGCGACTGGAGCAACCATCGCGACAGCAATTTCAACACGGAGATTCCGCGCGACGACGCGCTGCTGTTCGGCGAACACCTGGGCCAGCCGCCGGGCTACGGCGGATACTGGTCAACCGGGATGCGGCTGGTGGACAACGACCTGCGCAGCCAGTTGAACGACCGGCTGGGCAGCCCCTGGAACGGATTGAACGGTTTTGACAATCCGGGGTGGGGCGGGTTCACGCCCAACCTTGGCGTCATGCACGCGCAGAGCCACGACAACGACTACGCCGCGCGGCGGGAACTGCAGCACGCGTTCTACTTCCTGCGCGAGGGCCTTGGCCTGCTGTACACGGACGGGAACTTTCACGCTGAGACCCTCGGCGAAAGCGGAGGCGCGTTCCCGCGCTGGGCCAACACCTCCTTCCTCGGGCAATGGGGCGACAACCGGGTGCCGAACCTGCTGTATGTGCATGAGCAATTCGCCCGCGGGTACCAGCGGGGCGTGTACAGCGACGGCGATTATGTGGCGTGGGAGCGCCTCGACTGGCGGCAGGCCGGCACCACCGCCGCCGACCACGTGGCGATGCTGGTGATGTTGAATGACAATTATTCCGGCGGCGCAGCGCGGGATATCCGCTCGAATATCAGTTATCCGCACCAGGGCGGCGGCCCGTATGGATCGGACGCGTACCTGTTCAACTATTCCTACGTCGGCGGTTTTTACAAATATGCCTCGGAATTGAATACCGTGATCGTTCCGGCCGGCGGCTACTTCATCTTCGGCTACAAAAATCCGGACCCGGCGCCGCTGTGGACCGGGTTCGGCGGCAAACCGGTCACTCTTTACCAGAACGGCCAGCCTGTCGGCACGGTGCGGGTGACCCGGAAGGATGGGCCGGATGGCGACGCGGCGTTCAACCCCTACGGTCTCCCGGACACCAACTCGGCGGATTTTTCATATGCCATGGATATCCCGCGAGTGACGAGCGCAACCAACCTGTCGTTCGTCGCGCGGGTGGATGGGTCCGCCGGCAACGTGCTGTTCAAACTCGACGGCGGAATGAACCTGAACGGCACCAACCATGGGGGCGGCGACCCGCGCGACAATCCGCCCGCCCTGGCTAACGACATTTTTCTCGGTTACGAACAGGCGGCGTTCGCAAAGCGCATCTGGGGCGAAAAATTCGCCGCCACGAATTCCGCCCAGAGCCAGTTGGGCTCGGCGGGCTCGCAAAGCTATGTCGCGACCATCGGCTCCGCCGGTTTCAACAACACCCCCGCGACCGGCGTCAACGACTTTGACGGCTCAACGACGGTTTCGTGGATATATCACGATCCGGAGGGCACGCAGGATCGGACCAACTGCATGGGCTGCGCACAGTTCTGGCCGCCGCTGACCAATGCCGCCGACCAAACGCTCACAATCAACATCAAGACGCCGAAGGTCATGGGAAACCGCCTGTTCCTCTACTACACAACGAATGGCCTGACGTGGCCGGAAGGCGCGGGCGGCGCGGCGGGGAACGCCGACACCCGTGTGGTCGAGTGCTCCTGGTCGGGCGACTCGGCGGACACCAACGACTGGTGGGAAGCGCAGGTGCCGGCGATGACCGCCGGGACCGTGTTCCGCTACAAGGTCGGTTCCTCGCGCGAGCAGGGGTATGGCGGCAATGGGTACGACATCGTCTGGCCGGGCGGCGCGGACGACATCGCCCGCAAGGCGAAGATGATGGGCGTATGGCAGGTCACCAACATCAACGCGGCTACGATCCAATACCGCCCGCACAACGACTACGGCGCCACCGCGACGGGGCTGAAAGACGGGTTCCACGTCATCGCGGCCCGGGCCTTTCTGAACCGCAACGACGGGGCGGCGGTGTACAACACCTTCAAGCAGACGTTCTACCTCGACGCGCAGACGCCGCAGGGCTACATCCAATGGCCCGCGAACGACAACGACATGCTGTACGGGACGGAATACGGCGCGGTCGTCCGGACCGATCCGTCGGTGCGCGAGGTCTGGTACCGCGTCGAGGACAACGAGTCCGCCAACGACGACGCGGAAACCGGGAAGCCCAACGGAAACGGCGACGGGTTCGAGCCCTACACGGACGCGAACGGCGATGGCGAGTACGACCTCGGCGAACCGTTCACCGATCTGAACGGCAACAGCGAGTGGGACAACACGGGGGTCACCGCGTGGCAGCTCGCCTACCGCATCACGCCTTCGGACATGGACCGCGACTATCCGCAGGCATGGCGCTTCACGTACGCCAACCTCGCCACCAGCGGAACGGCGGCCATCCGCGTCCGTTTGCGCGAATGGTCGAGCGCGGATCGTCCCGCATGGACGAACGCCGGGCTTACGGAAGCCGAAGGTCATTTCCGCGAACTGACGCGGACCGTGCAGCCGCGCGGCGACGCCTACCGGCTCTATTTCGACTGGCCGTCGCAGGACGGCGACCTGGTTGAGGCCGGCTGGACCGTGCGCGTCAAGTATTCCTCGAAATATGCGGAGAGTCTGAACGGCAATCAGCCTCTGGATTTGTTCACCATCCGACTGAACAGCGCCGAGAACGGCGGCGATCCGTCCGCGGGCCTCATCCTTCAACCGGTGGATATCGAATTGGCGCACCAGTGGGATTGGCCGAACGAGAACACGATCACCTTCAAGATGCCGAATGTGTACAACGGCAGTCCGGATTGGCTGCACAGCTTCGAGATCAAGGGCGTGCGTTCCGGTTACCCAACGTTGACCGCGACGCGCAAGGTCAAGACGCGCGGGGATATCCTGCCCTCCATTATCATCACCGAGCCGCCGGAGCTCGGCAGCGACGGGCGTCCCCACGTGATCACGCTGCCCGATGTGCCGCCGTCCGTGATCGAAACCAATCCGGCGCTTCGCACGACCACGATTCGGTTGCTGACGGGGACCAACGGGGTCGAGACCGGAATCTATTTCACCTCGCCGACCGGATACACGGGAACCGTGGCGTTGATCGGCTCGACCAACGTCGGCAGCTCGATCTCCTGGGATTACGCCTGGAGCAATTTGACGCCGGGCAGCTTCCGGTTCACCGCCTGGGTGCGCGATGCGGGGAACAGCACCAATTTTGCCTCGCGCGGCGTCACGCTCAAGTTGCTGCAGGTTGTGGACATGAGCGCGACGAACGATCTCGACCACGATGACGACGGCATGCTGGATGACTGGGAAACCACGTTGACGCCCCTGCCGAACGGGTTCCCCGACACGGACGCGCGCTACAAACCGAATCCCGAATTCTGGACCAACGGCGACGTCCACGCCCACAATGCGTTCGGTCGGAGCCTGCCGAACAGTCCCGACAGCGATGGCGACGGACTGCCGGACGGCCTGGAACTCGGCTGGCGAGTGCCCCACGCCAACACGGTCACGAACGCGGATACCAATGGAGACGGCTGGCCCAACTTCATGGCGGACCTCGATCCGCCCTTCTACAACACGCTCGACAACTACGACAAAGTGCCCGGCGTGGACAGCCAGAGCAAGGGCGGCGATCGCTCAAAATACCTGCGCGGCAGCACCACCGATCCGACCAATTCCGACACCGACTATGACGGGATCCCGGACGGCATAGAGGACGGGAACCGCAATGGATGGGTGGACGGCGACGGCGCGACCATCCAGCCGGGTTTGGCCCCGTGGTTGGCCCGAAGCTGGCCGACCGGCGAGTGGAGCCCCTCGTGGACCGAGACGGACCCGAACAAATCCGACACCGACGGCGACGGGTTGAGCGACGGGTATGGCGAGGACAAGAATTACAACGGCTGGATTGATGGCGATACGAATTCGAACCGCGTGTGGAATACGGGTGAATTTTGGGAGGAAACCGATCCGCTGAATCCCGACACCGACGGAGACGGCCTGCCCGACGGCTGGGAGGCGCGCTATGCCCTCGACCCGCTCAATTCCGGCGTCATCGGGCAACTCCACAGGGGGAACGGCGCGGTCATTTCCAGCCTCGAGCACGGTGCCTCGGGCGACCCGGATGGGGACGGGTTCTCCAACCTGATCGAATTGCAGAACGGAACCCATCCGCGCGAATATGACGATCCCGGGCAGCCGCTGCCGGCTGGATCGCTCACGGTGGGCCGTGGCGACGAATTGGGCGTCGTGAACGGCAGGACCAATTACGTCGAATTTACGGATTGGACGCTCGACGATCTGATCGCGCTGGACGATTACAACAACGGCGGCAGCCAGGCCGTGGATATCTACCGCCGGTGGGACGGGTTCGATACCTCGCGCGACATGGTGGCGTTCTACATGCGCGACGGCGGCGCGGCGGACGGCAACGTGTATTTCCGCGTGGACTTCCACGACCTCCAGGCGCTTGCGGAGGAAAGCGCGCTCGACCTCTACGTCGTCATTGACTTCAACAGTCCCGCGACCGGTGAAGCGGCGCTGCCGGACGAGGTGGACACACGGACCGACATGAAGTGGGAGGCTGTCGTGGCGGTCTATGACAGCCAGAACGGACGCCTTTATGTGGATAGCGCCCCGGGTGTTAACACCCTGACGGCGTGGGACGATTTATTCGCCGCGGGCATGGTCGAGGCGCCGGGCGGCTTCCAGGGGGCCTACTTCAATTCCGAACTCGATGCCGTGGAGTTTTCCATCAGCCGGTCGGCGCTGGTGGCCGCGGGTTGGAACGGCATTCCTTCCACGCTGAACTTCCAGGTGTTCGCCACCAAGGACGGTACGTGCAACGGCTGTGTCGGCGGCAGTCCGGGATCCGGCGATATCGGCGGGCGTTCCGACATCACCGACAGCATTCGCAACAACTGGATCGCGTCCGACTACTGGCGCGACCAGGATTTCATCGCGCAGAATGGCGTGTTGACGCAGTGGATCGGCAAGAACGCCGAAAACGATGCCGGAAAGTCGGCGAAGATCGCGATGCTCGCGCACGGGAACCAGGCCATCCAGCCCGGGAGCGTGATTCACGACATCGTGGACAACAACGCCGGAGCGGGATACCAGCGGCCGATCAAGATTCACGGAATTTACCGCGCCCCGCTGAACCTGCACGTCGCGCCGACCCTCGCGATTGCGCTGGAGTGGGCCGACGTCAGAACGAACGGACCCGCCTGGCGATCCGGCCCGGCCCTTAACGCGCTGATCCGTGAACTGGTCGCGACCAACGTGGTCTCGCTCATGGCCGGCACCTATTCCGACCACATCCTTCCGTATTTCACCAAGCCGTTCAACCAGCACAACGTGGAGCTGGCCACGGAAACGCTCAACCGTATCTACGGCGCCAACATCAACAGCAATTCCGTTTTCTGGCCGCCGGAACGCGTGGTGGATGGAGATGTCTTTGAGAAGATCCTCGACTTGGGATTCCGCTACACCCTCCTCGATCAAAACACGCACATCTGGACATGGTTCGGTCGAAATGTCGCGCTCAGCGACGACGGCTATCGCATCAACAAGGTCAACGACGTCAATTGCTTCGTGATCAACAACGCGGCCGACGGTTACCGATTTGTGAACCACGACAGCGGTATCGCCCTCCCGATGCGGGAATTGTTCAGCCGCCGTGCGCGTTCCGGGCGCCAGGATCAGGTTTCCACCATTTTCAGCATGTGGGAGGAATTTGCCGATCTTGAACGGGCCGATGCCTACGACCGGAACCTTCGCTGGCTGGCCAATCGCCCCTGGATACAATTGGTCCGCCTCGAGGACATCGCGGCCGGCCAGATTCCGCTGCCGCTCGGCCAGTCGTGGGATCCCATCAACCGCGGCGCATCCGCCGGCGGCAAGCAATCCCACGACTGGATCAACCACGCCAATAACGAGAACTACGACAATTGGTACAACGGAAGCGCCCGGCACGAGGGACTGCTCAACAAGAAGTTTCAGATCCGGCCCGGGGTCACCAACGCGACCGCGTATGGGATGCTGTACTTCGGTGGCTTGTCGTCGAATGCGTGGGCGCAAGTGTCCGCCCTGGTCCATCCGGACGTCAAACGGCTCGCGGGCGAGACGTTGCACGCGTCGGTGTTCGAGACCGCGTTCCACAACGAGACCAACAACGCGCTGGATCGTTGGAGTTACGGCGGCTACATCTACCCGGCCTCCGGGTGGCAGGCGTTGGTGGATTTTGCCCGCATTGCTCAGAATCAGACGCGCATGGCCGCGCTCTACAGCCGGGTAGACGCATGGGCGGCGGCCGCCACCGGGCTGGTATCCACCGTGGTCACCAATCTCGACAGCGACCTCGACGGGGAAGACGAATACTGGCTCTACAACGCCAAGGTCGCCGCTGTCTTCGAGCGGATCGGCGGTCGCATGGTTGCCGCATGGCTGCGCACCGCCGACGGGCGCATCCGGCAGATGATCGGAAACTTCGCCTCCTACGCGGGCAAGGAAACCGAGGAGGAAGGCGCCTGGAACGTCAACTGGGTCGTTGCGGGAGGCGTGACGAACGCCGTGGTCGAGTCCCGCCGTACCTCGGCGCTGAAAGACTGGTGGGCCGGCACAAGCGACTACGTCAACCAGTTGTACACCGTGACGACGAACGGCGTGACCAACGGATGGAAGCTGACCTCCGCGGACGGCAAGATCGCCAAGACGGTCACCCTGGCGACGAACGACCGGGCGTTTGCCGTACAGTACGCGATCGAAGCGTCGCTCAACGGCGGCGTGCTCTACGTCCGTCACGGCTTCTCGCCCGATCTGTCCGAGCTGATCGTGCGCGGCCAGCGCGGGTTGTCGGATTCCATCGCCACGACGGGCGGCGTGGTGACCCTGACGACCACCGGCTCGTATTCGAGCGTGCTCCTGGCGATGACGGAGGGCTCGGTCAACACCGGGGCGGACGATGACAGCGGCGCGGGCTTCGACTCCGTGCAGATGCGGAATCTGGCGCAGACGCGGCAGGTTGAAATGGTCGGCACCAATGCCATCGCCTTTTCGCTCGGATTCGACGCGGAGGTAATCGTCAATGAGCCGCCCGTTCTTGTCTTTACGCCGCCGGGCCCTTACACGAATGCGGTGGGCGCCACCAATCTGTTCGTGGTTTCGGCGACCGATCCGGAAGACGATCCGGTCACCCTCGCGTCGGGCCCGCTGCCGTTCACCGCGACGTTCAACAGCGGGACCGGCGTCTTCTCGTGGTGGGTGACCAACCTGTACTCCGCGGGCACCACTAACGTCGTGATGTTCACCGCCGATGACGGGGTTAATACGACCACCAATTTCGCCGTCATCGTGGTCCCTTGGGATGCCAACGGAAATGATATCCCCGACGACTGGGAGTTTCGCTGGTTCGGCGGCGATATGTCGCAGACCAAGAACGGCGATTTCGACGTTGACGGATTCCCGAACTACGCCGAGTGGGTTGCCAGCACCGATCCCAGCGCCCCCGGCAGTTACATCGGTTGGGAGACGTTGCTGAAAGTGTCCGGCGGAATGAGCCTCACCTTCCAGGCCGTTCCGAGTCGCACCTATCATATCGAAGGCAATGACAATGAGCTGCCGGCGCCCGATGGATGGAAGCACCTGGTCACGCTGGTCAACGACGGCGACAATCTGGTGGAGTGGACGGACACCTCCAGCCCCACCAACGCCATCCGGCACTATCGGATCAAGATCCCCGCCTTCACCCCGTGATCGTCGCGCCGCGTTCGCGCGGGATCTGCGCGCGTCCATCCCGCTGGCCCGGCCTCGAAGGCGTTGCTCTTGCGATTGGCAACGTAGCGGATTCTGGATTTCGGATTGCAGATTGAGCCGTGGTCGGGCGCGGCGCGGGATGCGCGATGAGGAGGATCGGCCTCGCAACCGGTATCGGCCTCCGCCTCGGCAAGGCCCGCGGGGCGCGGAGATCAATAGGCGTTCTTCTTCGCGAAGAGCGTGCGCAGCAGGATCTTGAAATCGAGGGCGAGCGACCAGTTTTCGAGGTACCACAGGTCCAGCTCAATCCGCTTCCGCAAGTCCGTCTGGCCGCGGAACCCGTTGACCTGCGCCCATCCGGTCAGCCCGGGCTTGTGCGCGTGCCGCCACATGTAGCGGCTGATGTCGTCCTTGAACTGCTCGACAAAATGCGGGCGCTCGGGGCGCGGGCCGACGAGGCTCATCTCCCCCTTGAAGACGTTCCAGAACTGCGGGAGCTCGTCTATGTTGTGGCGGCGCAGGAAGGCGCCCAGGCGGGTGCGGCGCGGGTCGTCGGGGGCGGTCCACACGGGCCCGGTCCCGGCCTCCGCATCCAGGCGCATCGTGCGCAACTTGAAGAGCGTGAAGCCCCGGCCCTTTTCGCCGCAGCGTTCCTGCTTGTAGAACACCGGGCCGGGCGACGTCAGTTTGATCGCCGCCGCGGCCAGCGCGATGACGGGCGCGGAAAGCGCCAGGCCGGCGAGCGACCCGGCGAGGTCCTCGCCCCGTTTGACCAGCCGGTTCCAGAAATAATCGAGCGGCCACTTGCCCACGCCGAGCAGCGGAATGTCGTCCACGTTCTGCACGTCCATCTTCGCGGTCAGCAGGCGGAAGAGATCCGGGACCATCAGGAAGTCGGCCATGCGGCGCTCGCACTGCAGCATGATGTCCATCAGCAACGGCGGCGGCAACGCGGCGGGGTTCGACATCACCACCGCGTCCACGGGCTCGCGCTCCAGCAGGCGGGCCAGGTCGTCAATGTCGAACGCCGCGAGGGCCGGGGGCAGCGATGCGTCCGGCGTCTCGCCCGGCATCGGGATGCAGGCGATGACCCGGCACCGGCGGCGCGGTTCGCCCTCGAGTTTCTCCCGCAGCCGCGCCGCGAGCGGGCCGGCGCCGAGCAGGATGATGGGCCGCTTCGACGCCTGGTATTTCGCCCAGTGTCGCTCGCACGCGAACAGGATGTTGCGCTCGATCACCACAAACAGCGTCACCGTCCCCAACGCGAGGGCCGTCGCGATACGCGAGAACGGGGGATCCGTCTGGATCGCGAACGCCAGCGCCAGCGCCGTCAGGATGCCGAGCCCGCTGGCCCGCACCAGGCGCGGGATCTTGTCAATGAAGTGCCCGTATTGCGGGCGCTCATAGAGGCCGAGCGAGCGGAAGATGAAGAGGAGCAGGATCGTCACGACGAGCGCGGCATAAAAATACATGCCGCGCGGGGGGTGGCCGCGGGTGACCTCGATCCATCCGGAGTCGAACCGGATCCAGACCGCGAGCATGAACCCGGCGAGGACGGCGAGCGCGTCGGCGGCCACCGCCGCCGCGCCGCACTTCGCGTCGAAACTGTCCCGGGTCCGCATACCGGCGCATCCTACGGCACCCCGCGGAAATTTCCAACGTCTGTAAAAAATATGTCGCGCGACTTCCAACGTCTGTAAATTACAGACCTTGGAAGTTATGGAGGCGCGCGATGAAAAAGGTACTGGTCCCGCTGGCGGACGGGTGCGAGGAGATCGAGGCGGTCACGGTGGTGGACGTGCTGCGCCGCGCCGGCTTTGAGGTGGTGGCGGCCGGTTTGCGCGACGGGGTGCTGACCGCGTCGCGCGGCGTGAAACTCGCGCCGGACGTGGCGTTCGATGCGGTGGACCCGCTGGCGTTCGACGCGATCGTCATCCCGGGCGGCGCCGGCGGCGTGCAGAACCTGCTCAAGGACGGCCGCGTGCCGGAGGCGGTCCGCGCCCTGCACGGCGCGGGGCGCTGGGTGTGCGCGATCTGCGCGGGGCCGCTGGTCCTCGACGCCGCCGGCGTGCTGGGCGGCGTGCGCGCGACCTGCTATCCGGGCGTGGAGCTGGCCTCGACCGCGCGCGTGAACGAGCGCGTTGTGGTGGACGGGCGCGTGATCACCAGCCAGGGCCCCGGCACGGCGATGGCCTTCGCGCTCGAAATCGTCCGCCGGCTGGACGGCGCGGCGAACGCGCAGCGCGTCGCGTCCGGCCTGCTGGCGTGAGGCCGCGCGGCGGGGCCGCCGCTTTTTTTCGTGAGAAAACACTTGTTTTGCGGGGGGGCGCGCGCATTATGAGCGCCGAGCTTAGACGCACAACGCGCTCTAGCCACAAACAGGAGACAACACACATGGCACTGACCAAGTCGCAGACGGCGGCCAAGTTGGCCGACGCGGTGGGCATCACCAAGAAGCAGTCGAACGCGTTCTTTGAGGCGCTGGCCGCGCTGGCGTACAAAGAAGCCAAGAACAGTTTTGTGATTCCCGGCCTCGGCAAGATCGTCCTCGTGCAGCGCAAGGCGCGCATGGGGCGCAATCCTGCCACGGGCGAGACGATCCAGATCAAGGCCAAGAAGGTCGTGAAGTTCCGCGTGGCGAAAGCCGCGAAGGACGCGATCCTCGGCAAGAAGTAAGCGATTGTCAGGTTAATTGCGCAAGGGGATGACGGAAACGTCATCCCTTTCGCATTTAAGAGTGGAGCTGGGAGATGGGAGACAGGCGTTCGCTGTACGACTCCCCACTCCTAACTCCCAACTTCATTGCGCAAGGCGCCCACGCGCTCGATCTCCACTTCGATGACGTCGCCCGCGCGAAGCAGGGCGGGCGGTTTGCGGGCGAAGCCGACCCCGGCGGGTGTGCCGGTGGCGAGGAGGTCGCCGGGTTGCAGGGTCAGGGTCGCCGAGATGTAGGCGATGAGCCGGACGATGGGGAACAGCATGTGGCGCGTGTGGCCGTCTTGCAGGGGAACGCCATTGAGGCGCGAGCAGACGCGGAGCTGTTGCGGGTCAGGGACCTCGTCAGCCGTCACGAGCCAGGGCCCGAGCGGACAGAAGGTGTCGAAACTCTTGCCCCGGAACCATTGCCCGGCCTCGCGCTGGGCGCGGCGCTCGGTGACGTCGTTGAGGACGGTGTAGCCGGCGACGAATTCGAGCGCGCGGGACTCGGGGACCTGGCGCGCCGGGGCGCCGATGACGACGGCGAGTTCCGCTTCGGCGTCCGCGTCGGTGAAGCCGGGCGGGACCCGGATCAGGTCGTGCGGACCGGTGATGGAGGAGGGGGATTTGGCGAACAGGATGGGCGCGGCGGGCGGCTGGCCGTCAAATTCGGCGGCGTGGTCGGCATAATTCTTTCCAATGCAGATGAGGTTGGCGGGCGGGGGCAGGGGCGGACCGAGCCGGACGCCGTGCGCGGGCAGCCGGGCCTGTTTTCGTTCCCGCATCAGCGCGCGCAGCCGGTCTAAACCCCAATGGGAGAAGAAGTGCGCGTTGTAGTCCGCGATGTCGAAGGCCATGGCGCGCACATCGAGCAGTTCCGGGGCGCCCCGGTCGTCGAGCCAGACCCCCGGCCGTTCGCGGCCCGGTTCGCCGAAGCGGACGAGTTTCATTCCCCGTTCTCGCGCTGGCGTTTGCGGATGGCGGCCCAATCCGCCTTGGCCTGCGATGTGGCCGCGCCTTCCGGGCCGAGCGCCGCGCGCGACTGGCCGCAGGCCGCCAGGACATCGTCCGCTGTCTTGAAATGGCACTTGGCGGTGTCCAGCAGGACGGCGGGTCCGGCCTTTTTCACCAGTTCGGCGGCCGCCTCGCGGACCTGCGCGGAGGCGCCTTTGGGGAATTTAATACCATGCGTCTTCTGGAGATCCTTCAGCGCGCGGAGGAATGCGGCGCGCGCGAGAATCGAGGCCGCCGCCACGGCGGGATCGGATTCCGCGCGCGGGCGCTGTTCGAGTTTGATTTCCCGGCCTTTCTTGAGGAGGGCGCGCTCGATCTGCGCCGTGGGCCCGAACTGGTCGGAGACCGCGCGGGGGATGCCGGGCGCTTTTTCCAGCAGGTTCTCGATCGCGCGAGCGTGGCCCCATGCGAGCAAGCGGTTCACGCTGCGCATCTTCGCGTACAGCCGGTTGTAGGCGCGGGGTCCGATGGCGACGATGGCGAACCGGTCGCCCAGCACGCCGGCGATCGCGTCCGCCAGTTCTTCGGCCTTGCGGTCGCTGGTGATCTGTTTGCTGTCGCGCACGTTGAGTTCCTGGAAGCGCGGCACGATGCGGTCGTCCACATAGGCCGCCGCGATGACGATCGGCCCGAAGAAGTCGCCCTTGCCGCTTTCGTCCACGCCCATGTGCGGCTGGAACATTTCAGGCGTGTGCACCGTTTCGTATCCCAGCCGGGCCTCCAGCAGGATCTCCGGTTCCAGCGTAAACGTGACCCAGTCCTCGGCGCCCTGTCCCTGCACCACGCATTTTCCGCTGGTGTAGAGGGCGATCATGCAATCGGGCCCCTCGACCGAGAGGAGGGTGTGCGGTGTTTCCCGCGGGCGATAATTGCCGGATCGAATGAGGGCGGCGAGCTGCTTCTGTTGTTCCGGGTTCAGCGGAAATGTGTAGGACATTTTTTTCGGCATGACGGGCGACGCTAGCAGACGTCCTTTCCGATGGCAATCGCGGCGGAACATCGGCGGCGGAACCGCGGTGTGTGGCGCTGTCCGTCGGCGGGGTCGGCGCCGCAAATGGGCCTGCCGCGGACTTGGCGCTGGGTCGCCGGAAGGGGCGCATGTGCCGGAGTGGGCCGTGATTTACAACGCGAATGGAGGCCATTTTTCGGTTTGACCGGCGCGCCGTTGATCGGTACGGTTTCCCCCATGGTTGTGAGAGCGGCCGCGGCTGCATGACGCAGCAATGGAATCTCTCCGGCCCCGGAGGAAGAAGCGCAATGAAACGTTTTTTCGCGGTGGCGTTGGCGGCCGTTTGCGGCGCCGTCTTAATGGCTGCGCCGGTTAGCGTTGCGGCGGCGGAAAAGGAATCCGGCAAGAAGGCGCCCGCGAAGAAGGAGGACGCCGCGAAGGCGGCCGAAGATCGGGTGGCCGACGCCGAGCGGTCGAAACTTGTCACCGAGGGGGAACTCGCCCAGTGGCTGGTTCGCGTGCTCGGTCTTTCCCGATTCCTGCCGGCCGCGCCGACCGACTTGGAATGCTTCCAGATCCTGATGCAGAACGGCATCGCGCCGAAAGATGGCTGGAGCCAGGAGCGGACCGTGACGACGGAAAATCTGGCGCGCGTGCTCGTGCTCGCGCTCGGCAAGCAGGCCGAGGTGGAGAATCCGCAGGACGACAAATCCTGGGTCGGTTACCTGAAGAGCGTCGGGATTGATTTCGGGACCATCGGAGAGGCCGTTGAGAATCTCGAGCCGTTGCCGCAGCCGGTCGGCCCGGAGGCCATCGTGACCTCCACGGATCCGCTGGGCAAATTGTCCCGCATCAATCCTCCGGACAACCAGCAGATCGGCGCCGACCTCTCGACGCTCGGCCGCGTTGTGACCCGGGCGGATCTTCCCAAAATTGAAGTGATCATCCAAACGCCGACGCGCCGCCCGGACCGGCCCCGTGTCACGCCGAGCTAGAGGCGACGCCCCCATGTTCCCAATCCGAGACCCCGAGCAGGAGATTGTTTCATGAAATGTCTGAAAAGTATTGCGACCGGGATGCTGGCCGGCGCCGTGGTGGCCGGTTTTGCGTTCGCCGCATCGGAGACGGCCCAGAACTTCCAGATCAAGAACCGGTTCCGCGTCGGATGGGACAGCAACGTCTACGAGGCGGAGACCGACACGCAGGACAGCTTCAAGATTATCGAGGAACTCGAGTTTCTGCTGAACATGGACATGGAGCAGACGTTCTTCGGCGCGCGCTACCGTCCGACCTTTCTCTTCTGGACCGATCGCGACCCGGACGACACCGATTTCCACCACGAAGCGGATGTGGTCTTTGCGCACAACTTCACTCCGCGCCTTTCGCTCAACTTGAAGGACACGCTCCGCATCGCCGAGCTGCCGGAGCTCATTGACCGGGGCACCGTCGCGCGCGAAAACGACGACTACACCTACAACCTCCTCGACAGCGTGCTCGGCTACCGCCTGAGTGATCCGACCCGCATCGAGCTGGGCGCCCGGCACACGCTGCTTCGCTACAAGAACGACGAGGTCGCCGACACCGACGACTACGACATCGTCGCCCTCGGCGTGACGGTGCGCCACCAGCTGCAGCGGGAAACGGCCCTCTCGGCCGATTTCCGCGTCGAAGAAACGGATTACAAGGAACTGGACCTGCGCAGCTCCTCCAGCATCTTCGCGGGCGGCGGTCTGGAGCAGATCTTCAGCCCGAACCTGGTGGGATCCGTGCGCGGCGGCATACAGATGAAATCGTTCGATGACGACGGCATCGGCGATGAGGACAGCCCGTTCGGCGACCTCAGCCTGACGTATCTTCCGTCGCCCAAGACCCGCATAACGGGCGGCGTGGGCTATTCGATGTTCGAGGCCGATGTCTATCCCTTCGCGAGCCAGGACCGCCTCTTGAGCTTCGTGAGCCTTTCGCATGACCTCACGGCCCGCATCCAGGTGTTCCTCGCGGGCAGCTTCCAGTTGAGCCAGTACAATGCCGAGGAGACGCTCGACGATCCGGACTATCCAAAACTGGACGGCGACGAGGAAGTCCTGCAGGGCAGCGCGCGCATGAGCTACATGCTCAATCGCCGCAACTACATCGAGGCCTCGGTCCAGTATCTCGACTTCAGCTCCGATCTGCGCGAGGACTTCGACCGCACGCGCCTGGAACTGGGGTGGAGAACCCAACTGTAGGCGCGAAACCGATCGCAATGCCGGGTCCGATCCTTGCGGGACGGGCCCGGTTTTGCTTTCCTACCGGCTGGCGCGAGAGGCGCCGCGTTTTCCATGTCCACCGATCCTCAAGCCGATAACAAGCTGCATTTCCTCGACTACTGGCGGGTCGTCAAGTCCCGCAAGGAAATCATCCTGGCCGTGGTGCTGCTGGTCGTGCTGACCGGCATGGCCTACACCTTCACCATGCCGAAGATCTACATGGCCAATGCCCGGATCTCCGTCCGCGAAGACATCCTTGACGTGCCGGTGTTCGACCGGCAGTACATCAACTCCTACAATCCCTTTTTCCTCAAGACCCAGTACGAGATCATCCAATCCCGTCCGATCCTGCAGCAGGTGATCCAGAACCTGGACCTGCCGCAGCGGTGGGCGGCCAAATACGGGTCGGAAGGCGGGGCCCTGCGTCGTGAGGACGCGTACCTCATCCTCATCAAATCGCTCAGGGTCAGCCAATACCGCGACACCAGCCTGATTGACATCCAGGTGTACAGCGAGGACCGCGAGGAGGCCGCGCGCATCGCGAACGAGATCGCGAATGTCTACCGGGAACAGCGGCTTTCACTCAAGCGCCGCGAGGTGAAGCGCGGCGTGGATGCGCTCGAGAACGAGTTGCAGAAGCAGCAGGAACGGGTGGATGCCTCGGAGAACGAGTTGGAGCGCCTCCGCAAACAGGGCGGCGTGAGCATGCTTCAGCGCGGCGTACGGATTGACAAATTGCGGCTCCAGTCGCTCGAGGCGGATCGCATCGCCGCGCGCGTGGACATGCTGGTGCGGGAGGCGCGCCTCAACCAGCTCGAGTCGCTCAAGGGCGAGGAGCTGATGAACGCATCGGCTTACATCGTCAACGACCAGTCGCTGCTCGTCCTGCGGAAGCAGCTCGTGGATTCCGAGGTCCAAATCAAGCTGCTGCTCGAGAATTACGGCACCCAACACCCTGAAGTGCGCCGTCTGCAGGCCGGTATAGACGAGTTGAGAGTCAAGCTCGACGCGGCGCTCGAGGGCTTGAAAAAGGGCATCCGCGCGGATTACGAGGTGTCGAAAGCCAAGCACGAAGCGCTCGAAACCGAACTCAAGGAGGCGCGCGCCGCGGATATCGCCTCGGAGGCGGAGCAATTTCTGCCCTTCGAGCGCGCCGAGCGGAACGTCGAGATCCAGCGCGAAATCCTGACGGCGCTGCGCGCCCGCGTGGCGCAGCAGGGGATCGAGTTGGAGGTGCCTCGCACGCCCGTCGAGGTGGTCGAACCGGCTGAACCGCCGCCCGAAAACCGGTTCGTGAGCCCCAGGATCATGTTCAACCTCCTGCTGAGCGGGATCATCGGGATGGTCGCGGGCATTGGTCTGGCGTTCTTCATCGAATACCTCGACACCTCGGTCAAGACGGTGGAGGACGTCGAACGCCATCTCGGACTGCCGGTCCTCGGCATCATCCCCCAGAAAGTCCGCTCGCTGATCGAGGAGGGACCCGACAGCCCCCATGCCGAGTCCTACCGTGTGCTGCGGACCAACATGCAGTTCGCCCGCAAGGGCGACGGACCCGGCGGGGCCTTCGCCGTCGTCAGCGGAGGGGCGGGCGAGGGGAAATCCACCACCCTCTTCAATCTCGCGTATGTCAGCGCCCAGCTCGGCGACCGCGTCCTGGTCGTGGATTCCGATTTGCGCCGGCCTGTCCAGCACACTTTCCTGGGCCTCTCCAACCGCTTCGGGCTGACCAATGTCCTCCTGCGCGAGGCCACCGTGGAGGATGCGATCAAGGCCACCTCGGTCCCGAACCTGCATTTCCTGCCCAGCGGAAAACTGCCCCGCACCGCGCTCGGGCTGCTCGATTCGCAGCGGATGCGGGATCTGGTGCGAAGCCTCAAGACGCGGTACGACGTGGTTCTTTTCGACTCGCCGCCGATCGTCGGCGTCAGCGATGCCTCCATCCTCGCCAGCGAGGTGGATGGCGTGCTGCTCGTGGTCCAGTACCGGAAATACCCGCGGGATATCTCCGCGCGGGCGCGCCGCATGCTGGACAACGTGGGCGCCACCGTGATGGGCGTCGTCCTCAACAACATCAACGTCCTGCGCGACGACAACTATTATTACTATCACTCGTACTATTCGCACTACGACCAATCGTCCGAATCCATCCCGCAGCCGGCTAAGGCCGCGGCCAAGGTGGCCGCGCAGGAAAGGGATGTCCTGTAAGATGGCCCGGCGAAGCTCCATGGGTGCAGCCCTCCTCGCCTCGGCGTGGATTGTCCTGGGCGCGGGGTGTTCGGTCCTGCGGAACGCGATGCCGGGCCGCCCCGCGCGACAGGAGGCGGATCGGCCGCAACTGGCAGTTTCAACGAAGGACCTGGCGACAAATCTCGTCGCCGCTCCGGCCGCTACACAGCGGGTCGCCGAGGTCTCGCAGTCCGCCCCGTACCGCCTTCGGCCCGGCGATCCGGTGGTGATTTACTTGCGCGGCATCCTGCCCCGCGACGACGAGGTCCAGGATATCGTGGATGAAATGGGCGCCGTGACGCTTCCGTATATTGATGACGTGCAGGCGGCCGGGAGGACCGTTTCCGAACTGGAGCGCCATATCCAGCGCGTCTACATCGAGCGGCAGATTTATCGCAGCGTCACGGTCAATGTCGTGATGCCCTCGCAGAGCTTTTTTGTGCAGGGCGAGGTGCGCGGTCCGCAGCGCTATCCGCTGATCACCGGCATGACGGTCATGCAGGCCGTGGCCGCGGCGGGCGGATATACGGAATTCGCGGATCCGCGCCGCGTCATGTTGACGCGCGGCGGCGTCGCCCGGACCATCAATATGCGCGACATTGAGCGCAATCCCAAGCTCGACATCATGATTGAGTCCGGCGATGTCATTCGGGTACCCCGCAGCATTTTCTGACGCGTCCGATGGCGGCGGGCGCGCGCCCAACGGACGCCGGCGCCGTTCTTCGATCTCCGCCGGCCGGAGCGTGTACGAGTGGGCCGCGTTGCTGCTCGTGGCCGCCGGGCCGCTGCTCGGCACGTGGCTCTTCGGGGGCGTCCGCTTATGGTCGGTCGGCCCGCTGCTGTTGCTGTCCCTCGCCGCCGCGGCCCTCTATCTTCTCCGCCCCCTCTTTTTTCGCGTGGCGGAGCCGATCCGATGGCCGCCCGGCGCCACCATCCTGTGCTTGTTCCTCCTTTACGGAGCGGTCCGCGTGCCGGCCTCGCCGTCGCCGATGGATGCAACGGTGGAGGTCCTGCGGTTGGCCGGCTATCTGTTCGCGCTCTGGGTCTGGGTGGGCCTGTCAGCCGATCAGGGTCGCTGGCGATGGCTGCTGGGGCTGCTGTTGTTGTCGGTTTCGATCATGGCGTGGTATTCCATCATCCAGCATGCGAACGGCGACCGCGGCGTCCTGAACCTGGTGCGCCCGGAACAGTACGCCATGCGTGCCAGCGGGGCGTATTTCTGCCCGAATCATTTCGCGAACCTGCTGGCCATCTCCCTGCCCATGGGATTGGCGATCGCCCTGATGCCGGCGGCGGGCGTATCGCTGCGCCTGCTTTCCGCGTACACCGCCCTGGTGTCGCTCTATCCGCTCTATCTCACCGCATCGCGGAGCGCCTGGCTCGGAATGGCCGCCGGCCTGACCGTCTTGCCGTCGCTGCTGGCGCTGCGCCGCGGGGTGGGGCGCGCCTTGCTCGCCCTGGTGGCGACCCCGCTGCTCCTCGCGGCCGTCGGCGTCCTGGGCTTCTTCATGTCGCCGCTGGTCCATGCGCGCGTGGAAGACGCCATGAAGGGAAATATCCGGCTCAGCCTCTGGCGCGATACACTGGCGATGATCGCCGATCATCCCTGGTTCGGGTATGGACCCGGAAGCTACCGGTGGGTGTATACGCGTTACTGGCGCCACCTCGATCGGTACCTCGATCCCGAATTCGCCCACAATGACTTCCTCCAGCTGGGCGCCGAATACGGCGTGGCGGGCGCGTTCCTCTTGCTGGGCGGCCTGGCGTATGGGCTCGTGCGGTTGTTTCGCCTGGTCAGGGATGGCGATGCCGAGCGCGGCGGTTATCTCATCGCGGGTTTCATCGCCGCCGCCGCCGCCGCCGCGATCCATGCGTGTTTCGATTACAATTTCCACGTGCACGGCAACACCAGCATGTTGGTGGCCTTTGCCGGCGTGACCCTGGCCCTTCTGTGTTCGGGTGGACATCTCTCGTCGCCGAGATGGGTGGAACGTCTGGGGCGCCGCGCCTCGTGGTTCGCCATCGTGCCGATGCTTCTCGCGCTGATCGCCGGGCGCTCGATCGCGTCCTATGCCTATGCGCTGCGCGGGGATTTCGACCGGGCGGCGCTGCGCAATGAAGCGGCGGCGTCCGCGTACAAACGGGCCATCAGGATCCAGCCCTCCAATGGGACCGCGCACCGCGGGCTCGGCTACCTGCGCAGCGCCGAATCGTACTGGAATCGGGACCCCGAGTCGCGGCAGGCCCAGATTGAGGAGGGCCTTGCGGCCTTCGAACACGCCCTGCGGACCAATCCGCTCGACCTGGATTCGGCGTTCGGAAGAAGCCAGTTGTTGATGCGGAAGGGCGAACCGGACAAGGCGCTCGCCCTCATGCGGGAACTTGTCCGGCTCGCGCCGCACCACCGGGACTACTGGATCGAACTGGGGCTCCAATTGCGGAGCCTGCGCCGTTACGAGGATGCGCTGGAGGCCTTTCAACGCGCCCGTTCGTATGGGAACACCGAGCAGATTGAGCTGAACCTGCGGTTCCTGCGCGGGCGCCTGTCGGCGCCCGCGGAATAAGGCCAGATGCCGAAATGACCCTGTAGATGTCGGTGTGGCGTGGCCGCCGGACGCGACGCGCCCTGGCGGGTCCGGACTACCCGGGGCACTGAACTCGATACCCATGGCGCATGGAAAACTTGCGCGCGCCCACACGTTCGGATTCAGATACCCAAGTAGGGCAGGAACGCGGTCCCCCTAAATATGAAGCGGGCGCCCGTCCACGGCGAGGGCCGCTTCATGCAGGGCCTCGGAGATCGAGGGATGGGCATGGACGGTGCGCTGGAGGTCCTCCGTGCTCGCCGCGAATTCCAACGCTACGACGGCCTCCATGATCAATTCCGAGGCGGCCGGCGTGAGCATGTGGACGCCGAGGATCCGGTCGCTCTTCGCGTCCGATATGACCTTCACCATGCCCGCCGTCTCCTCCATGGCCTTGGCCCGCCCGCTGGCGGAGAGCGGGAAAACGCCCGTCTTGTAGTCGCGCGCGGCTTGCTTGAGCTGGCGCTCGGTCTTGCCCACCCAGGCGATTTCCGGCGCGGTATAGATGACCCATGGGATCGCGTCGTAATTGATCTTGGTCTCCTCCCCGGCCAGGCGCTCCGCCACCATCACGCCTTCCTCCTGGCCCTTGTGCGCCAGCATCGCGCCCCGGACCACGTCCCCGATCGCGTACACATTGGGCAGCGTCGTCCGGCAATATTCATCCACGTGGATGTAGCCGCGTTCGTCCAGCAACAAGCCGACCCGCTCCGCATTCAAGTGGTCCGTGCACGGTTTGCGCCCGACGGCGACAACCAGTTTGTCACATTCGATGGACTGGTCCCCCTTGGCGTCCTGGTACTGCACCGTCACCTTCCGTTTTCCCGCCTTGCCCGATATCACGCGGGTGCCGAGTCGGATGTCGAGGCCCTGGTGCGCATACTCCTTCAGCGCGGCCTGCGCGACCTGCTCGTCCACCATGGGCAGGAAGGTATCCATGGCTTCCAGGAGGACCACGTTCGATCCGAGGCGCTTCCAGACGGATCCGAGCTCCAGCCCGATGACCCCGGCGCCGATGATGACCACCTCCCCGGGGACTTCGTTGAAATCCAGGGCGCCGGAGGAATCAACCACCGAGGCGCCATCCAGCGGCAGGTTGGGCAGATCGCGCGGCGCCGAGCCGGTGGCGATGATGATGTGGCTCGCCTCAACGACCGTGGGCGTTCCGCCGCCGTGCGGCGTCACGGAAACCCGGTGCGCATCCTCGAGGCGCCCCGCGCCGGGGATCCATGTGATGCGGTTTTTCTTGAACAGGAATTGCACGCCGGCGGTCAGGGTCTGGACGATCTTGTCCTTCCGCTCGATCATGGCCGGCACATCCACATTGAGACCCTTGAAGCGAATTCCGTGCGTCTCCAGTTTGTGGGTGGCCTGATAGTACTGCTCGGAGGATTCCAACAGGGCCTTCGAGGGGATGCAGCCGACGTTGAGGCAGGTGCCGCCCAATGCCGGTTTGCCGCCCTTTCCAATCCATTTGTCCACCACGGCGGTGGAGAAGCCCAGTTGGGCGCAGCGGATGGCCGCCACGTAGCCGGCCGGTCCCGCCCCGATGACCACGACATCAAATGCGCTCATATCCATCCTCCATCGTTTCGCGCGGTGTCATATTTGAAGCAACAAGCGCGAGGGATCCTCGATGGCTTCCTTCAGCGCGACCAGGAACAGCACGGCTTCGCGCCCGTCAATGATCCGGTGGTCGTAGGAGAGGGCCACGTACATCATCGGGCGGATCACGACCTGCCCGGCCTCCGCCACGGGCCGCTCCTGGATGCGGTGCAGGCCGAGAATGGCGCTCTGCGGCGGGTTCAGGATCGGCGTGCTTAACAGCGATCCGAAAACCCCGCCGTTGGAAAGGGTGAACGTCCCGCCGGACAACTCGTCCAGCGAGAGCTTGCCATCCTGGGCGCGTTTTCCAAAATCGGCGATCTGCATCTCGATCTCCGCGAGCGACAATTGTTCCGCGCCGCGCAGGACCGGGACGACCAGCCCGCGCGCCGAGCTGACGGCGATCCCGAGATCGAAGTACTGGTGGTAGACGATCTCGTCGTTCTCGACGGAGGCGTTGATGACCGGAAACCGGGCCAGCGCCTCGACCGCCGCCTTCACGAAGAAGGACATGAAGCCGAGTTTGATCCCGTGTTCCTTCTCGAATTGTTCCTTGTAGCGGGCCCGCAGGTCCATCACCGCCTGCATATTGATCTCGTTGAAGGTCGTCAAAATGGCGGCGGTGTGCTGGGCCTCCACCAGACGCGCGGCGATCCGGGCCCTCAGGCGCGACATTTTCTCGCGGGTGACGGGGCGGTCGGCGTCGGAAGCGGCGCGCGGTGTCGCGGCGGGCGGCGTTTCCGGCTCGGGACTGGACGGGGTTTCAGGGGTGTCGCTGCCGAATTGCCGGGCGAGGTGCGGGGAATGCTCGAGGTGGCGCAGCACATCGGCCTTGGTGATGCGGCTGCCCCTGCCGTGTCCGGCGATTTCCTTCGGGTTGAGGTTGTGCTCCTTGATGAGGCGGCGGACCGAGGGGCTGTATTCGCCCTCGGGGAATTCCACGGCGGGCGCCGGCCGCGCTGCGGGCGGCTGGACCGGCTCGCGGGCGGCCGGGAGGGACTTGGCCGCCGGGGCCGGCGCGGCGGCCGGCGCCGCGGTGACGGTCCCCGATGGGGCGGCCGCGTCAATGGCCCCCACGACCTCATCGCTCTTCACCACAGCGCCTTCGGGTTTCCGCACTTCCGTCAACACGCCGGCGGCGGGCGCCGTGATGTCTATGACGATCTTGTCGGTTTCAACGTCTGCAATTTTTTCCCCGGCGGCCACGGTCTGTCCGGCGGACTTGTGCCAGCGGGAGAGCGTGCCCTCCTGCACGGATTCGGGGAACTTCGGGACTTTGACTGGTGTGGGGGGCATCAGGTTTTTCCTCCAACGGTATCCGCCGGGTGTTGCACGGCGACCAACTGCGGTTGCGCGGAAATGAGTTCGGTCTCCTCGCCGGGCCGGCGCGCCAGCGCCGTATCCACGAGGCGGGCGTGCCGTTCGAGGTGCTTGTGGTAATCGCCTCCGGACGGCGCGGCCATTGGCATGCGCCCCGCGTAGCTGAGCGTCTGGCCCGGCAGCATGACCAGGCGCAGGGCGTCCTGGATCGAATACCAGGAGCCCTGGTTTTGCGGCTCCTCCTGGACCCAGTAGACCTGCCGCGCGCGGGGATACCGATGGATCTCGCGCGCCAGATCGTCTGCGGGGAAGGGGTAGAGCTGCTCGACGCGGACCAGCGCGACGTCGGCGATCTTCCGCTCCCGGCGGGCCTCGATCAGGTCCCAGTAGACCTTTCCCGAACAGAGGCAGACGCGGCGCACATCCGACGGCTTGAGCGGGTCGAGCTCGCCGATGACCGGGTCGAAACGGCCCGACGCCAGGTCTTCCAGGGTGGAAAACGTCGCTTTCCTGCGCAGCGGACTCTTGGGCGTCATGATCACCAGCGGCTTGCGATACGGGCGCACCATCTGCCGGCGCAGCAGGTGGAACATCTGCTCGGGCGTGCTCGGGTAGCACACCTGGATGTTGTCCTGCGCGCACAGTTGCAGGAAGCGTTCGAGACGCGCGGAGGTGTGTTCCGGGCCCTGGCCCTCCCAACCGTGCGGCAGCATCAGCGTCAGGCCGGTCAACAGGCCCCACTTCTGCTCGGCCGCCACGATGAACTGGTCTATCACGACCTGCGCGTTGTTCGCGAAATCACCGAATTGCGCCTCCCAGATGACCAGCGAATTCGGCGAGGCGGCGTTGAATCCGTATTCAAATCCGAGGACGGCGGCCTCCGAGAGGATCGAATCTATGACCGTGAACGGCGCCTGCTGCTGCGACAGGTGCTGCAGGGGGGTGTATTCATCCCCGTTGCGCTGGTTGTGCAGCACGGCGTGGCGGTGGAAGAACGTGCCGCGTCCGCTGTCCTGGCCGGAGATGCGGACCGGGAAGCCGTCCTCCAGAAGCGTCGCGTACGCCATGATCTCCGCGAATCCCCAGTCAATCGGCAGCGCGCCCGAGGCCATCTTCAGCCGGTCGTCTATGATCTTGGCGACACGGGGATGGAGCTCGAAATCCTCCGGCAGCTCGTTCATCCGCTGGCCGAGCTGGCGGATCCGGGCGGCGGGCACGGCGGTCTGGTAGTCGTCCGTCCATTTCGCCTCGCGGAACCGGCCCCAGTTCACCCGGTAGGGATTCTTCTTTCCGCTCACGATATTCGGGACCACCTGGTGCCCGGCGGCCAATGTGTTGCGATACGCCTGCGCCATCCGGTCCGCCTCATCCGGCGGGAGCACGCCCTCGCGCTCGAGCTGCCCCGCATAAACCTTGCGGGTCGTGGGGTGGTTGCGGACCTTGCGGTACATCATCGGCTGGGTGGCGGCGGGCTCGTCCGCTTCGTTGTGGCCGTGGCGCCGGTAGCAGACGAGGTCAATCACCACGTCGCGCTTGAAGGCCATGCGGAAATTCACCGCGAGCTGCGTGATGAAGGCGACGGCCTCCGGATCATCCCCGTTCACATGGAAGATCGGCGCCTGAATGACTTTGCCGACATCCGTGCAATAGAGCGCGGATCGCGCATCCAGCGGGTGGCTGGTGGTGAAGCCGATGCGGTTGTTTATCACGATGTGGATCGTGCCGCCGGTGCCGTAGCCGCGCGTCTGGGCGAGGTTCAGGGTCTCGTAGACCACGCCCTGGCCGGCAAACGCCGCGTCGCCATGGATGAGCACGCCGAGCACTTTCACGCGCTCCGCGTCCTGGCGCTGCTCCTGGCGCGCGCGCACCGACCCGCAGGTGACCGGGTTGACGATTTCCAGGTGCGACGGATTGAAGCCAAGTGCCAGGTGAACGACGCCGCCCGGCGTCTGGACATCGGAGGAAAATCCCTGGTGGTATTTGACGTCGCCGGAATAATCGCCCTTCCAGACATGCTTGCCCTCGAATTCTTCGAACAATTCGCGGGGGGACTTGCCCATGATGTTCACGAGGACGTTGAGGCGCCCCCGGTGCGCCATGCCGACGACGATTTCCTCCACGCCCTGCGTGCCCGAGCGCATGATGATTTCGTCGAGCGAACTGATGAGCGTTTCTCCGCCCTCCAGCGAAAACCGCTTCTGGCCCGCGTATTTCGTGTGCAGATACTGCTCCAACCCCTCCGCCGCGGTGATCCGTTCCAGCAGCCGGATCTTGAAATCGCTTGGATAGTCGGGATTGGTGCGCGTGCTCTCTAGCCGCGTCTGCAGCCAGCGCTTCTCGTTCACGTCCACAATATGCATGAACTCGGCGCCGATATGCTCCGTGTAGGTCTCCTTGAGCATCTCGATGATGTCGCGCAGCTTCATCTCGGCCTTCCCGCCGAGATTGCCTGTGTTGAAGGTCAAGTCGTAGTCGGATTCGCGCAGACCGTGATAGGCCGGGTCAAGGTCCGGTATGATCGGCAACCCGCGCAGGTTGATCGGGTCCACCTGGGCCCGATGGTGCCCGAGCAGGCGATAGGCGTGGATCAGGCGCAGGACCGACGCCTGCTTGCGCGCCATGTCGGATCCGCCCGGCATCACGACCGTCTGGGCCGCCGCGCGCCGGTGGGCGCGCCGGCGCATCCGATGGCTGATTTCGTCGAGCGGCGTGGCGGCCAGGGCCTCCGAATCACCCCCGTTCAACGAGGCAAAATAGTTACGCCAGTGTTCCGGCAAGTCGTCCGGGTTCGCCAGAAACTTGCGATACAGGCTTTCAACGAAATCCGCGCTGGCCGGATTGATGTTCTTCGAATCGAATGCGTTCATCGCCCATGCACCGGGTTGAAAATCTGCGCACGTAGAATGCCTACTATGCCGTAATCCGTTGGGTCATCAAGCCACTTCGCTGCATCACCCGTTGAATGCCGTCATACCGGCTCGTGCAGGTAAAGCGGTTCGACGGGCTCGCCGGATCTCTGTGCGCAGATCAGGTCGTATGCGATGCGCCCCACGAAGGCGGCGGACGGGTAGTCCTCATCGGGGTCCTCGACCAGATTGCATGCCGCGGCGGGACAGGCGGCCAGGAGGCGTGTGCGATCGCTGGTCAGAATCCGCGTGTCGGGAGGGAGCAGATCCGGTCCGTTCGACGCCGGCGTCAGCGTCCAGTCGAGCAGACGGCTGACTCCCGGATCGCGGCGCGCGAATACGGCGAGCCAGATGGCGCCGCGCCGGGCGTCCCCCGCGATGGCCAGCGGATGCCGCGCGGCGGGATGCCGGAAATACCACGCCCTCGCCAGGGCTTCACCCGATGACATGGCCACGACCGGCAGCGCGTCCGGCGCCGCCAGCATCCGGGCCGCCACAATACCCGCGCGCAATCCGGAAAAGGAACCCGGCCCGCGACCGACGGCGATGGCGCGCAGGACGGGCCAGGTGACGCCGTGCGCACGGATCAGTCGGGGCAGGTGAGACCATAGCGCGAGATGGCGCGCGGCGGGATCCTCCCAGACCCGCTCCTCGATGACCGCCGTCTCGCTGACCAGGGCCACGCTGCCACGCCGGCTGGATAACTCCAACGCGAGGATCATGCGTCCGGTTCCTCGATCTCGATGTCGCGCGTGCCGTCCGCGCCTGCCACATGGAAGCGGATGTGGATCGTGTCGGCGGGCAGGATCGGCGCGATGCGCTCCGCCCACTCGACGACGCACACCCCGTCGCCCCCGAGGTAGTCCGCAAGCCCGGCGCGCAGGAAGTCGCCCGCCCCGTCGAGCCGGTACGCGTCGGCGTGATAAAGCGGGAGAACGCCGACGTACGCGTTGAGCAGTGTGAATGTCGGGCTGCTGACCGGATCCCGGCAGTGGAGGGCCTCGGCCAGGCCGCCGACAAAACAGGTCTTTCCGCTGCCGAGATCGCCGTGCAGCGCGAGCACGCGACCGGGTTTGAGCATCGGTCGCAGCGAGGCGGCAAGCCGCTGGGTCTCCTCGGGCGTGCGGGTCGTTGCGCGTAGGATCGGCATGGCGTCGTCAGCAGATGCGCGGCAGTTGTTCGCCGCTCAGCAGGTCAATCACCCGCGTCGCCCCGATCTCGCTGGTCATGGTCAGCAACCCGCGCGGCTCGTCGGTGACGTGCCCGATCACCCGGGCGTCCGGTCCGAGAATCTCCAGCGCCCGCTCCGCGTCCGCCGCCCCGACCAAGGCGACAAAGCGGCCTTCGTTGGCCACGTACAGCGGATCGAGCCCGAGAATCTCACAGGCGCCCCGCACCGGGTCGAGGACGGGGACGGAGGGCCCGGCGATGTGCAACCGCAAGCCGCGGTCGCGCGCGATTTCGATCAGGGCGGCCGCCAGGCCGCCGCGGGTGCAATCGCGGAGGCATCGGATATCCAGGCCTGCGCTGATCATGCGCAGCACTTCGCGGTGCACGGGTGCGCAATCGCTCGCGATTTCCGTCTCAAAGGAGAGCCCCTCCCGTACGGCCATGATGGCGGTGCCGTGCCGGCCGATATCCCCGTTGAGCAGGATCGCATCGCCCGGCCTGACGGCGGAGGGCGCGATGTGGCGGCTGGTCAGGCGCCGGCCGATGCCCGCGGTGTTGATGTACAGGCCGTCCCCCTTTCCGCGATCAACGACTTTGGTGTCCCCGGTCACAAGGGCGACGCCCGCCTCGCGGGCCGCGCGCGCCATCGAATCGGCCACGCGGCGCAGGTCGTCCATCGGCAGCCCCTCTTCAAGGATGAAACCGGCGCTCAGGTAGAGGGGCTGCGCGCCGCACATCGCGAGGTCGTTGACCGTGCCGTTGACCGCCAGCGCGCCGATGTCGCCGCCCGGAAAGAAAAGCGGGCTGATCACATGGGAATCCGTCGTGAAGGCGAGCGCCGCGCCGTCCAGGTCAATCGCCGCGCCGTCATGGCGCTGGTCGAGCAGCGGATTGGCGAACGCCGGACGGAAGACGTGCTCGATCAGGTCCTGCATCAGGCGGCCCCCGCCGCCGTGCGCAAGCAACACCTGCGGATAGTGCCGCAGGGGCAGGGGACACGATGCGGAATCGCACGTTTGCCCGTTCGCTTCCATCACCTCATCACTCCCATTCCCCATCCGCTCTTCATGCCTGTTCCATGCGCCGATAGCGGTGATAGGCCGCGCAGGCGCCCTCCGAGGAGACCATCGTGGCGCCGAGCGGATGCTCGGGCGTGCAGCGCGTGCCGAACACCGGGCACTCGTGCGGTTTCTTCAGACCCTGCATGATCAGCCCGCTCATGCATTCGGTGGACTCCTCGGTCTTGAGGTCGCGGACGTCGAATTTCAACTCCGCGTCGTAGGAACGGTACGGCTCGCGCAGGCGCAGGCCGCTCCCCGGGATCTCCCCGATGCCCCGCCACTTGCGGGCCGTGACCTCAAAAATGTCCTCGACAATCCGCTGGGCGGGCCGGTTGCCCTCCGGGCGCACGGCGCGGGCATATTGATTTTCAACCTCCGCCCGGCCCTCCTCCAGCTGCGTGACCGCCATCAGGACGCCCTGCAGGATGTCGAGCGGCTCGAAGCCGGTGACCACGATAGGGACCTTGAAGCGGGCGGCGAGCGGTTTGTATTCCTCGATCCCCATGATGACGCACACGTGCCCGGCGGCCAGGAAGCCCTGCACGCGGTTCTGTTTGGAGGACATCAGCGCCTCGATCGCCGGCGGCACCAGCACGTGCGAAACCAACAGCGAAAAATTCTTCAACCCGAGCCGATGTGCCTGCGCGACGGCCATCGCATTGGCCGGCGCCGTGGTTTCGAACCCCACCGCGAAGAAGACCACCTCGCGGTCCGGGTGAGCGGAGGCCAGTTTGACCGCGTCGAGGGGCGAATAGACGATGCGGACATCGCGCCCGTTCGCCTTGACCGTGAGCAGGTCGCCCGCCGAGCCGGGCACGCGCAGCATGTCGCCAAACGAACAGAAGATCACATCCGGCCGGCCGGCGATGGCGATCGCCCGGTCAATCAATTCCAGCGGCGTGACGCACACGGGACAGCCGGGTCCGTGCACGAGTTCCACGCCCTTGGGGAGCAGCGTGTCCAGGCCGAATTTGACGATGGCGTGCGTCTGGCCGCCGCAGACCTCCATGAGCGTCCACGGTCGCGTCGCGACGCGCGCCAGTTGGCCGGCGAGGCGGCGCGCCGCGGCCGCATCGCGGTATTCGTCCATGAACTTCATTGCTAGTCAGGGCCTACTCTAGGCGGATGGCCGCAATTGGCCAGCCGGAATCGCGCCGCGCGCTTGGCAGTGCGTCCCGGACGGCGTAGGGTTGCGCCATGCAACCATTCGTCTGTATCCTGCTTGCCGCCGGGCTCACGGCGCAGATGGCGGCGCCGGCCCGCGCCATGGAACTGGATCGGATCGCCACGCTCCGCGTGGCGGACGATGGAGCGGTCCGGACCGCCTATGCGGCGGGCGCGGGCTTCCTGCTGTCCACCGCGCCGCGCCAGAGCGAGATCCACCTGCATCGCGCCGACTGGACGTCGCCTTTGCTCCAACCCGTGGATGCCTTTCCTCCGACGGACACGCTGCGCGCGATCCCGGCGCCCGGGCGACCCACCGCCGTCGCGGCGCATCCCGCCGCCCCGCTCGCGATCGCCCTGTCGAGCCCGCGGGATGCCCGCGCCAGGGGCGAGGTGCTGCTGCTGGACCTCCGGGAACGGTCGCCGGGCCGCCTGTTGCGCACGCAGTTGGTGGGATTCGAGCCTGCGGATCTGGCGATCAGTCCCGATGGCCGGTGGGCGATTGTGGCGAACCAGGCCGGCAGCCACCGCCGCACGCCGGGATCCATCGGTGTGCTGGACCTGCGGACCCTGACCGGGTGGGAAATCAACCGGCTGCAGGAATTGCCCTACCGGGAACTCGACGGATTGGACCGTCTGGTGGGCGCGGCGGCGGGGCGCCTGGACCCGGGGCGCGTGGCGGTGGAACCGGGCGGGCGCCTGGCCGCTGTGACGCTGCCGGTCCAACACGCCGTGGTCTGGGTGGATCTGCGGGGCGAAACGCCGCAAATGGCCGGAATCCTGAGCCTGCCCGCAGGCAGTAAACCGGTCGCCGTCTCCCTGCTGGACCAGCCGGACGGATCCCTGCTGGCTGCGGTTGCCGAAAAAGGATCTCAGCGCGTGAGTTTTTATTCGGTGCGGCTCGGGGACGCCGAACCGGAAATCCGCCTGCTCTCGCGCTCGGATGTCCGGCCCTGGATTAATCCAAAGCGCGGTCGCAAGCGGCGGGATCCGGTGGCTGTCCTGCTCGATCGCGCACAGGGCCGCCCGGTGGCGTGGATCGGTTGCGCGCGGAGCGATCGCGTGCTGCTGCTGGACCTTTCAGACCAGGCCTCCCCGCGGTTGCTTGCCCGCCGCGCCGTCACCGCGCCGCCGCGCGATCTGATGCGGGTGGAAACCCCGACCGGCGCGCGCGTCGTGACGGCAAGCGGCGACGGCACGCTGGATGTGCTGGCGATCCGGCCTCCGCGTTAATTTCATTGATTGCCCGCGCCGTCGCAGATCAGCTCCAATTCGACGAGCAGCGCCTCCGCGGCGGGCGGCAAGGGCCGCACATCGGCCGCGCGGGCGAGCGCGTCGCGAGCCGCGCACGGCCGCCCCGCTCGCGCGAGGCTCAGGCCCAGATTGTAGGCCGCCTGGGGATGGGCGGGATCGCGCCCGGCGCACGCCGCAAAATCGGACGCCGCTTCCATGAAGCGTCCGGCCCGGAAATGCGCCGTTCCCCGGGCGTGATAGAGCGGCGCGTAGGCGGGGTCGAGGGCGAGCCCGCGCCCGGCCAGCTCGCGGCCCTCTTCGACACGCCCGGCCTTGAGGAGCTGGAGCGCGGCATTGTAGTAGTCCACCGCGCGGACATCGCGCACCGGAACGGGCCCGAAGACCACCAGCCCGGCCAGCGCCGCGAGGCCCGCGCCAAGGAGCAGTCTGCGTTTCTCCCGCCGCGCGGCGAACAGCGCGTCCGCGCCGCCCGCACCGAGCGCCAGCAGCGCCGGCGCCAGCGCGAGGCGGTAGCGCGCGGTGATGAAATACAGCACGAGGCCGCACATCCCGGCGAGGAGTACGACGCGAACCGCGCCCGCGCCGCGGGCCATTCCGAGACCCAGCAGGCCGGCACATGCCATGAGTCCGTAGGGCGGCCAGGCCCCCCGCGTGAACCATCCGGTCAGCAGCCGGACCTGCTCGACCATGCGGAGATCGTCCATCTCCAGGGCGCTCCAGAAGAGCCGCAGCTTTCGCAGCAGGAGCCGGGCCGCCGCCGCGGGTTGCGCGCGCCAATACGCGCGGGCCTGCGCGCTCCACCACGCGGAGCTTTCCGATCGTTTCAGCTGGCGGCCGGTTTCGCGCTCCGCGGCGCGGTGGGCATCCTCCAGCAGATCGCGCGCCGTCATCCGAAAATCCCGGACCCGAATCGGATGTCCCGTCGCGTGTTCGTGATTGCCCATGAACAAATTAAAGCCGCCGTGCGTGGTCAACAGGACAAAGGCGCCCTCCGCGCGGCTGTTGTGCAGGGCGACCGGGAGAAGGGGCAGCGGAAAGGCCAGCGCGAAGGCGGCGATCGAGGCGTAGCGCGGGCCCGTCGGGGATCGCGCCAGCAGCCAATACGCGGCCAGCGCGGGTGCGATGATCAACCAAGCCGCCCATCCCCAGGCCGATATCCCGGCCAGCAGGCCGAGGCCCGCCCACGCCGGCCACGCGCCGGCCGGGAGACAGAGCGCGCCGAACAGAACCGCCGCCAGCAGCATGGCGTTCAGGCTGTTCGGCATCGTCAGACACGAATAGACGATCGCCAGTGGATACGCCGCGAAAACAAGCGCGGCGGCGGCGGCCCATCCCCGCCCGATCCCCATCCGGCGCGCGATCAGGAAGATGAGCAGCGTGGTGAGCGTATCGCAGGCTATTCCGAACCCCGCGGCGGCGCCCAACCGCGGCCCGGCGACGGTATAAACGAGATGCAGCGCCCACGGATAGAGCGGCAGGTACTCGAAGGCCCCGTCCGGCCACGGCGGGGCCTGAGCGGCGGCATGATACAGCGCGCGATCGTGTCCGCCTTCAAAAGGCTGCGCGAGCGGCGACGCGAGAAAGCTCGCGGCAAACAAAATCCGAACAGACAGCGCGCATGCCGCCAGGATCAGCGGCAGCGCGGCGCGCTTGGCGAAAGCCTTTCTTTGCTCCATGATGTGAGGGCCCGACGATAGCATGAGCCGCGCGTCTATGTACCAGAAAGAGGCGGTTCGCGCGAGGCAACAGGCCGGCGCCGGGCTGGAGGATCGCCGATGAAGGCCCTGCTGGCGCTGGACCAGGGAACCACCAGTTCGCGCGCCGTTCTGTTCGATCGGCGCGGACGCATTCTCGCCATGGCGCAGCGCGAGATCCGCCAGTATTTTCCCCGACCGGGCTGGGTCGAACACGATCCGCGCGAAATCTGGACCTCGCAGCTGGATACCGCCCGAGCGGCATTGAAACGGTCCGGCCTCCGGGCGGCGGATATTGCCGCGATCGGCATCACGAACCAGCGCGAAACCACCGTGTTGTGGGACCGCGCCACGGGCCGGCCGCTGCACCGCGCTATTGTCTGGCAGGATCGCCGGACCGCCGATCTGTGCGAAGCGCTGAAACGGCGCCGGTATGAGCCCGAGTTCGCGCGGAAAACCGGCCTGCTGCTCGATCCCTATTTTGCCGGGACCAAACTGGCCTGGCTGCTGGATCATGTGCCGGGTGCGCGCGAGGCGGCCCAGGCCGGGCGCCTTGCGTTCGGCACCGTGGATACCTGGCTGGTCTGGAACCTGACCGGCGGCCGCCTGCACATCACCGATGCGTCGAATGCGAGCCGCACGCTGCTGTTCAACATCCGCGCCGGCGATTGGGACGACGACTTGTTGCGCGCGCTGCGCGTTCCCCGCGCCGTGCTTCCCGAGGTCCGCGATTCGAGCGCGGTATATGGTTCCTCCGCAATGCATCTGCTGGGCGCGGAGGTGCCGATTGCGGGCATGGCGGGCGACCAGCAGGCGGCGCTCTTCGGCCACCTCGGCATCCGGCCGGGTGTGGTGAAGAACACCTATGGCACCGGCTGCTTCATGCTGCTGAATACCGGCGCGCGCCCGGTTCGCTCGCGCCGGCGCTTGTTGACGACCGTCGCGTGGCGTATCGGGGGGCGTCTGACCTATGCGCTGGAAGGCAGCGTCTTCGTCGCCGGCGCCGCGGTGCAATGGCTGCGCGACGGATTGGGCCTGATCGGAGACTCCGCCGCCGTGGAGTCGCTCGCGCGGAGCGTCCCGGACAACGGCGGCGTCTATCTGGTGCCCGCGTTTGCGGGCTTGGGCGCGCCCCATTGGGACCCGTACGCCCGCGGAACGATTCTCGGCCTGACGCGCGGCAGCCGCGCGGGGCACCTGGCGCGCGCCACGCTCGAGTCCATGGCGCACCAGACGGCAGACCTGCTGGAGGCGATGCGGTCCGATGCCGGCGTCCCCCTGCGGGAGTTGCGCGTGGATGGCGGCGCCTCCGCCAACAAGCTGCTGATGCAGGTGCAGGCCGACCTCCTGCGTGTGCCGATTGTGCGCCCGGCGGTCACCGAAACGACGGCCCTCGGCGCCGCCTTTCTCGCCGGCCTCGCGGTTGGATTCTGGCGGGATCTGCGCGCACTTCAGGCACTCCGGCGGGGCGAGCGCCGTTTCTTGCCGCGTGCGCCCGCCGCGCGCATGCGGGCCGAGCGCCGGCAATGGGGCCGCGCCGTGGAGCGAGCCCGCCGATGGATCCAGCCCACGCGATGAAGCGCGACGATCAGATGCGCCGGCTCGACGCCGACATCGAGTGGGACGTTCTCGTCATCGGCGGGGGCGCGACGGGCCTCGGCGCCGCGGTGGACGCCGCGGCCCGCGGTTATTCCACGCTGCTGCTCGAACAGCATGATTTCGCGAAGGGCACATCGAGCCGCAGCACCAAGCTGATCCACGGCGGCGTCCGGTATCTTCGGCAGGGGCACATCGGATTGGTCCGCGAGGCGCTGCACGAGCGAGGTATCCTGCGCCGGATCGCCCCGCATCTGGTGCGCGATCTCGCCTTTGTGGTGCCGATCTACGATTGGTGGGAGGGCCCGTTTTACGGCCTGGGATTCAAGCTCTACGACGCCCTGGCCGGCGATCTTGGGATCGCGCCGTCGCGGCCGCTGTCGCGCCGCGAAACGCTGGCCCGGATCCCGACCGTGCGCCCGGACGGCCTGCGGGGTGGGGTGGTGTATCACGATGCCCAATTCGACGACGCCCGCCTCGCCATCACGCTGGCCCGGACCTGCGCCAATCTCGGCGGGGCGCCGATCAACTACATGAAGGTCGTGCGCCTGCTGAAACGCAAGGGCCGGGTGTCGGGCGTCGCCGCGCGCGACGAGGAGGATCCCGCGCATCCGGTCCACGAAATTCGCGCGCGGGTGGTCATCAACGCGACGGGCGTTTATGGAGACTCAATCCGGAAGCTCGACCGGCGCGGCGCGGCGCCGCTCGCCCGCCCGAGCCAGGGTGTTCATCTGGTCCTCGATCGGTCCTTCCTGCCGGGCGACAGCGCGATCATGGTGCCGCAGACGGAGGATGGGCGGGTTCTGTTTGCCGTGCCCTGGCACGACCGGGTGCTGCTCGGCACCACGGATACCGCCGTAAAACGCAGCGTCCTGGAACCCGTGCCAAGGGAGGCGGAGATTCACTATCTGCTGCGGCACGCTGCGCGATACCTCGCGCGCGGGCCGGGCCGCGGCGATGTCCTGAGCATGTTCGCCGGCCTGCGACCGTTGTTCAGCGCCCGCCGGGGGTCGCCCACCGCCGCCCTGTCACGCGAGCATTTCATCGAAGTCGCGCCGTCCGGGTTGATCACCATCACCGGCGGCAAATGGACGACGTACCGCCGCATGGGCGCCGATGTCGTGGATCGGGCCGCCGCGCTCGCGGGACTGCCGGACGCAAGTTCGGCGACCGACGCCCTGAGTCTTCACGGATGGGATGTGGCCCCGCCCCTCGGGCCGTTATCCGTGTATGGCGCGGACGCCGCGCGCATGGAGGCGCTCGCCCGGAAATGCCCCGAATGGGCTGCGCTCCTGCATCCACAATTGCCGTACCGCGCCGTCGAAGTGGCGTGGGCGGCCCGCCACGAGATGGCGCGGACGGTGGAGGACGTGCTCGCGCGTCGCACCCGCGCCCTGCTGCTCGATGCCCGGGCCAGTATCGAGGCCGCGCCGCGCGTGGCGCGCCTGCTGGCGGGCGAGCTGCGCCGCGATGTCGGCTGGGCGGAGGAACAGGTGGACAACTACGCGCGCCTGGCGCGACGCCATATTCTGTGACGCAGGGATGCGCGGTGGGCATTGCGATCCGCGATGGACCGGCGGCGCGAATCGAATACAGTCGCCGGGAGGGGAGAATACCAGCCATGACACTTCAGTTCTTTTGTCCGCGATGGGGCTCGGACTCGCTCGCGCCGGATGCCTTTGTCGCTCGCGCCCGGGCGTCGGGCTACGACGGCGTGGAACTCGCGATCGCCGATCCGGATCCGGCCGTGGAGCGCATCGTCGCACTCGCGCGCGAGGCCGGGCTCCAGCTGATCCTGCAGCATTGGGACACCAGGGAGCGGGAATTGCCGGCCCACATGGCGCTGTATGAGCGGCGCCTGCGCTATGCCGCGGGCTTTGAGCCGCTGTTTATCAACAGCCACACGGGGCGGGATCTATTCTCGTTGGACGAGAATCGCCGCGTCTTCGGTGTGGCGGCGCGGGTGGCCGCGGATACGCGCGTGCCGGTCGTGCATGAGACGCACCGCGGTCGGTGCTGCCACAGCGCGTGGCGGACGGCGGAGATGCTGCAAGCCGAGCCGACCGTCCGCATCACGCTCGACCTGTCCCACTGGTGCTGCGTATCCGAATCGCTGCTGGACGATCAGGTCGAGCTCGTCAATGCCGTCGTGCCGCATGTGGATCACATCCACGCGCGGGTGGGATGGGCGCAGGGCCCGCAGGTGAACGATCCGCGCGCCCCCGAGTGGCGCACCGCGCTTGACGCGCACCTCGCGTGGTGGGACCGCTGTGTCGCCCACAAGCGGGCGACCGGCGCCGGGCGCATGACCATCACCCCCGAGTTTGGCCCGCCTCCGTATCTGCCGGTGCTGCCCTACACACAACAGCCTGTTTCCAGTCAGTGGGACATCAACGTCCACATGATGCGCTTGCTCCGGGCGCGGCACGCGGAAAAATATGACGGGACCG
This sequence comes from uncultured Verrucomicrobiota bacterium, assembly GCA_964388845.1. GTDB lineage: Bacteria > Verrucomicrobiota > Kiritimatiellia > CAIVKH01 > CAIVKH01 > JAMLJG01. The sequence goes on along the minus strand of CAYMCD010000005.1, from coordinate 4,635 downwards.
GGTCAAGGCTGTGAGCGTGCGCAGGGCGTTCCTTGCCCGGTTGCGAAACGCGCGGCGTATTCCTGTTTGATGCGTTTGCATCCCGTGTCCATATTCGTGCCTGGTTGAAGACAAAGGCAATGGAATGGTCCCGCGATCGCACCGTCCGAGTATGATGATAATCTTGTCGAGACGTGAATCCAGCTGCTTCGGAGTTATTTTCCCGGCCCGCTCGGTCAGACAAGCCCGGTCTATGGCCACGATTTGTAATGCGTTTGAAGCCGGATCATCTTAAAGCCCTGGAATAATGAATGTGAGGAAACAATGAAGGTTCGGCGGGTAACGTTTACTGAAGTCCGGAAGGCTGAGCTGGTAGAAGGTGACCTTGACGATAATCTTCAGCCGACGGAGATTTTGAGTCGGACACATTTTTCCGGGATCAGCACGGGTACGGAAGGTGCGATGTACGCCGGTTACGGTTCACCCCGGCCCCCGACGACAACGGGCAGTTCCAATATCGGCGAGGTGATCGCCGTGGGTCGCGCGGTGCGGGGTGTCAAACCGGGCGACAAGGTCATGAGCTGGTGCAATCATGACAGCTACGCAAAATTTGACGAAAACCCGCGCGAATTCGGGTGGAACGGTTTTTGTCTGGGTATTAAGGTTCCAGAATATCTTCCGTTGCATCACGCCGCGGTCATTTATCATTATGAAATCAGCATGTCCGCGGTTCGCCAATCGCAGGTGAAGCCGGGGGACGACGTTCTTGTGATCGGCGCCGGTATCATTGGTTCTGCGGCGGCCCAGCTTTTTTCGGCTGCCGGTGCTCTGGTAACCGTGGCGGATCTTTCCGAAAAGCGTCTCGGAATCAATCGTCAGTGCGGCATTCCCACCGTCAATCCGGCGGGGCGTCGTTATAAGGATATTATTGACGACCTCACCCAGGGGCGGAAGCTGCACCACTGCGTGCTGGCCGTGGAAGGCTCGGATCTGATCGCGGAATTGGTCGAGTGCATGCGTGTTTATGGTTGTATCACGCTGCTCGGCGGGTACCGGAAATCAACCCTGTTGGACGTCGCGCCGATATTTGAACGGATCAACGGCAGCAACCTGCGCATTCAAGGCGCCGGCGGCATGGCGTACCCGGTGGCGGAAAAGCCCTATCTGCATGATACGCACAACGGCAATTTCCGGCAGATCGTCGAACTGATGCACCGGGAAAGATTGCAACCGGAGCCGCTGATAAGCCTGGTGAATCCGGAGGATTGCCGGCAAGTCTATCACGATCTGTTGAACGATAAGGATAAATATCTGGCCTGTGTTTTTGAATGGAACAAAACCAGATAATCGCCGGTGTGGGCGGAACCTGGCGCGAGGCGAGTTTTCTGAAAGAGATTGAAACTGTAGGGCTGGAGTGGCTGTTCAAGAGACTGCCGGTAATAGGTGATGGGTGGATACGGCGCGATCTGGAGCTGTGTCGCCGGGGCAAAGCGGCGAACGCCATTCGATCAGCAACGAACGCGACGCGACGTCGAATCAAGCGGGCGCTGCAAATATGCAAGGACTGACCCGGCCTCCGGTGACGCCCCGCCGCCTCACAACTGGTCATTTCCGCGCGGTTCAGGTGGACAGGGTCATCCGGTACTGGCGCGGTGTCCGGCCACTTTGGGCCCGGAATCGCGCGATGAAATAGGACGGATGACCGTAGCCACAGGCTTGTGCGATCTCAGCAATCTTCAAGCGCGTGGTTTCCAGCAATGTGCGTGCTTGCCGCAAACGCATTCGCTGAATGAAGTCATTCAAAGGTTCGCCGGTTTCCCGGCTGTATTTGAGCGAGAGATAGTTCGGCGTGCAACCCAGTTCGCGCGCCAGCCAGGCCACGTTGCACACGCTGCTGGCGAAACGCTGATGAGCCAGTTCGTTACAACGCCGCACCAGCGGACTCCAGGACGTCCCCGTCGCGGCCGGCACCGGATGCCGCAGGGCGTGCAATGTGATTCCGAGCAGAGCTCCCATCACCCACCCGAGATCCACGCGACGGTCCACATCGCCCGCCAGACGGCGGGCCTGCTGGAAAAGTCCGGTGACCAGCACGGGATCAACCGGCGAAAATGAGCGGACAGCTTCGGGCCGCGGAACGCGATGCGTGCCGGCCCGACCATAGATGAAACCGAGGGAGTGGGCCGTATAGATCAGCACCAGCGTCCGGAACGGCTCCCGCCCGTCTACCGCGATTTCGCCGTGAGGCACGCCGGTCGGGATGATGCACAACTGTTTCGCGCGAAGGGTCAGACGCCCCCGGGGAAAACGGAAGCGGGTCTGTCCGCCCAACTGCAGGAACACCTCCGGATGTGGATGGAAAGGCATGCCCTCCGCGCGCGCATAGAGCGAGTCTTCCGGGGCACAAAGCACCGGAGTCCGGCCCTCCCGGACCTGCGTCGTCCAGTCGGTCAGGTCCCGGCGAAGCTGTCGTGTGACGGTATCCATATCATAGAATAACTACATAATTGCCATGCGTCTATAGAAGTATGATATTGCCCGATCTCTGTCTACTCCCCTAGCGTTCAGGCAAAGGAAATCCTTTCATGATCAAAATTGCGATTGTCGGAACCGGCGGAATGGCCAACTCCCATGCGCGCTCTTTCAAGGAGATCAAGGGCTGCCAGCTCGTTGCCGGGGTGGATGTGGACAAGGCCCGCGCCGTCGAATTCGGCGCGCGGCACGGCGTTCCGGAGGCGTACGGCTCCGTCGAGGAACTCCTCGCGAAATGCAAGTTCGACGCGGCCTCGGTGGTCACGCCCGATGCCTTGCATGTCCCCTGCGCAGTGCCGCTGGTGAAGGCCGGCAAGCATGTGCTATGCGAAAAGCCCATCGCCCCAACCGCGCCCGAGGGGTGGAGGCTGGTCCAGGCGGCGGAAAAGGCGGGCGTGATCAACATGACCAACTTCTCCTACCGCAACTGTCCGGTGCTGCATTGCGCACGCCGGCTCGTTGAAGGCGGAAAACTTGGCCGCATCATGCATTTCGAGGCCCACTACCTTCAAACCTGGCTGACCTCGCCGGTCTGGGGAGATTGGCGGACCAGTCCGGGCTTGTTGTGGCGCCTTTCGACCTCCCACGGGTCCAAGGGGGCCCTGGGTGATGTCGGGGTGCATATCGTGGACCTCGCCACCTACGTCGCGGCGCAGCGGGTAGCCAAGCTCGACGCCCGCCTGAAGACCTTTTCGAAGGCCAAGAACAACCGCGTTGGCGAATACAAGCTGGACGCCAACGACTCCGCCTACCTGCGCGTTGAACTCGAGGGCGGCGGACTCGGCACCATCTGCACCACCCGATGGGCGACCGGCCAGGCCAATTCCCTGGCCCTATCCCTGTATGGCGACCAAGGAGCGCTGCGGCTTGACCTCGACAAATCGAGCACGGACCTGGAGATCTGCCTCGGTCGCGATGTAGCCAAGGCCCGATGGAAGACGGTCAAGAGCCCCGCGACGCCCGACATCTATCAGCGCTTTATCACGGCGATCCGCACCGGACGCAACGATGCGTCGGATTTCCGCCGCGCCTGGGAGGTGCAAAAGGTCCTCGACGCTGCCTTTGTTTCCGATGCACGGGGAACCGCCGTCACACTCAAATCATAGAAGGAAGAACACCATGTCCTACGCAGATGAGACGATTCGTATCGGCACGCTCGTCGGTTGCGGCGCCAAAGCGCCGGCCTACATCCGGCAGATCAACCATCACGGCTTCGAGTCCTACTCGCTGACCTGGTGGAAGACCCTCGGTGATACCAACCTCGAAAAACTCGCGGATGAGCTGAAGCCCGTCCTCGCCGAAACCGGGGCTGTCATCTCCAGTCTCGGCGTCTTTGGTAATCCCCTCGAATCCGGCGAGGAGGACGCCCTCACCCGCGAGGGATGGGAAACCCTGATCAACAAAGCCCACCTGTTTGGCACGGACATCGTGGTCGGCTTCACCGGACGCCTGCGCGACAAGCCCATCCACGAGTCAATCGGCCGATTCCGGGAAGTTTTCCAACCCCTGACCGAACGCGCGGGCGCCAAGGGCATCCGGATTGCCTTTGAAAACTGCGACATGGGCGGAACCTGGCAGCGCGGCGACTGGAACATCGCCCATAATCCCGTGGCATGGGAATTGATGTTCGACGCCGTTCCTCTCCCGAACATTGGCCTGGAATGGGAACCCTGCCACCAGATGGTCAGCCTGATTGACCCCATGCCCCAGCTCAAGGCCTGGGTGCCGCGCATTTTCCACGTGCACGGAAAGGACGCGACGATCCACTGGGACGTGATCCGAAAATATGGCATCCACTCCTCGACTCATGCCGATCCCAACACCAAGCTGCCTGTCCAGCTGGCTCCGCCCTTTGTGGAACACCGCACCCCGGGATTCGGCGACAGCAACTGGGCGGACATCATCACCGAACTGCGGCGCGGTGGATTCAAAGGCAGCATCGACATCGAAGGCTGGCATGATCCCGTCTATCGCGGTGAACTGGAGATGACCGGACAGGTCCGGGCGCTCAACCACCTGAAGGCCTGCCGCGGCGGCAACTGGGTTCCCAACCCGAAGGTCTAGCTTTGTTAGAGGCTATCCCAAAACCGCTTTTCGATGCCGGCCGGAGCTGTTTTGCCGGTT